>NZ_CAWNJO010000047.1:0-46098 GCF_963874835.1 Vibrio sp. V12_P9A6T4
AGTGATTGTCATAGGTGAAAGACAAAAACACAACGACATCCAAACAAAGCAGAGGTCGAACCACTTATCACAAAGCTCTATAAAAACAGGATATTAGCCATGTATTTTACTCAATGAATAAGGGTATCGACTAATGAGGATATTCATTATGATTTTTATCAAGTTGGACGATGTTAGGAAAAGATTTTCTCGCCCATCTGATCGATGAGCATTTTTGCTTTTTTAAGCATAAGCTCATCAGCGTCGCTTCTACTAGCTACGACATCGGAGCGGATAAAACGGTGAGTACATATTTCACCATTAATATCTTTACTAATTTTACCAGCGACACGATATTGCCCTGATTCAGACATTGCATCTTGGTAAATTAAAAAACCTTTATATTCAATGGGATCTAAAAGCTTCATTTTTGAGTCATTGCCTGACCCTTGATTAAATAAACGAGAAAAAAATCCCACAAGAGCTCCTTTAAGACTTGTTTGTTTCAATAATCGGCTTCTCGAACCACTCTAGTTCTAAGTTATCGTCAAAGCGCAATTGGCCTAGAATGATAGGAATATCATCTTCTCTGTGTCTACGTCGATCATTAACGATCATGCTTTCCGCCGATTCAACGGCAACTTGTGCATTCTCTTTAAGTATGACCAATTTTTCTTCAGGTAGCGCAGAGAGAAAATCTATGTCGTATCGAATATAGATCGGTCTCAATTGAGCAAGGGATAAGCAAGCGAGATCGGCAAGCTGCTCATTATCATAGTGATTTACATACTTATCTTCAGCCAATACGCGTCCGACAAGTGTTTCCATGTAATTATGTACATCAACACTGATTTGCATCCTTACACTCCTTCCTCTTCGTACTAATCAAAATATTTAGATAGAACTTAGCAGTAACAACTTAGCGTACCTTGGTGATTTTATACAACTTTTAGATGCGTTGTCGTCTAAACTTTGTTCAAGTGCTCGCTTTCATTTAGTAAGTCTAGCAAAAAGCTTGGCAATCTATTAAATAAAAGTATGCTATGGGCCTTATTATCAATTTTAATTTTAAATGCCACAAAGGTCATATTTGTATTATTAATGCCGACAAGTTTTGTATCATCTCATTGGTTTCGATTCTTATTCCCAATAGGGTTGCTAATAGCCATTATGTTGGGGATGGAAAACGTCATTCTGATCACTAGCGCCAATATTGGCTTCGCTAGTAACCTGCCTTATATTCTTTTCACGGTAGCAATCGCATTAGGACACATTTTTAAGCAAGGGCGTTTGGCTATGATCTCGACAGCGATGATGGTGGCCTACGCAATCATCCAGTGGCGCTTACAGATGCCCCTTTCTACGGGAACAACCTTGCTAGAGCTTTCGTTATTAAGTTTGTTATTACCCGTTTTGTGTTTAGTACCTTATGCGTTAGGAAGTAATGCTACTGTATTGAGTAAAACTTATTGCTTATACATCGCTATTTTGCTGCTGTTAATGTTTTGGGCCGTTGTTACTTTGATGTACGTCAGTGATGGCGGATTTGAGAATTTTAGCCAAGTTTTTTTAGTAACTATACCGAAAATATCGAAATTGCCATTTTTGTTGGTGATGTACCTCTTGGCATTAATTGGGGTCTCCGCAATATTTGTGCTCACGCGAAACCAGATCTTAGACACAAGCATTTACGCCAGTATTTTACTCTCCTCCGTCACCTTTATTTTTTTCCACGTGAGTTATATCTCAAGCACACTTTTCTCTCTAGCCGGGGTTTTATTGATCTTATATCTAATTTCGGCGGGTCATAAAATGGCGTTTATTGATCGCTTAACGGGTATCCCAGGTCGCCACGCCTTAGATCTTGACATCAAATACTTAGGCAAAAAATATGCGATAGCGATGCTAGATATAGACCATTTTAAGCAGTTCAATGATCGCTATGGTCATGACACTGGCGATGATGTGCTTAAGTTGATTGCTAGCCGTTTATTATTGACTCAAGGAAACGCGCGTGTTTATCGCTACGGTGGTGAAGAGTTTACCATCCTATTTAAAGGAAAAAATGCACCGCAAGCTGCAATCTACTTAGATTTGCTTCGCAAAGATATTGAACAGTACCAAATGGTCATTAGGAACGCAGAAGACAGACCAAAAGACGATAAGCTCGGTTCCAAGAAGCGTGAGCAGAAAACACCATCAAATCTTGTCTCTATTACGGTTAGTATTGGCGTTGCTGATAGCTACGCCTCAGAAAAACCTGAAGCAGTGTTAAAAATTGCGGATCAAGCGCTCTATAAAGCTAAACAAAATGGCAGAAATAGAGTTGAAGTATGAACAGTTACCTTGATTTAATGCATCACATTTTGGTATAGAAATCGCAAAATGTGATATTCAACAAGGCGTACATCACATTCACAGAAACTTCATTAGATTGTGCAAAATACTTTGGTTAAGTTATTCATGTTGCAACTGTTTCGCAACGTCAAAACAACATAGCAAGAGTAAGATTATGAGTGAAAAAGTAAACGGAATTGTAAAGTGGTTCAACCAAGATAAAGGTTTTGGCTTTATTACCCCAGATAATGGCAGCAAAGATGTATTTGTACATTTTTCCGCTATTACGGGTGAAGGGCGCCGCAACTTAGTCGATGGCCAAAAGGTGAGTTTTGTAATCACTGATGGTCAAAAAGGGCCACAAGCAGAGAGCGTCAGTCCCGTTTAAATTTTTAAAAAGAACGACTCTAATCCACTCTTTCTAGGGTGGATTTTTTGTTTCTAGTAGACTGGATAAATACGAGAATATTGGAGCGGGCAGCGGGAATCGAACCCGCATCATCAGCTTGGAAGGCTGAGGTAATAGCCATTATACGATGCCCGCGCACCGAATTGACGCTGTCACTATGCCACAGTTAGCAAAAAAGAAAACCCATTTTTTATCAAAACCCGTTCAAGCGAACAGTAAATAAACAAAGTAAATTCAATTGGTTGAGATTTGTGTGCTTTTGGTTATTTTTAACTCAATTGAATATCTACTCTTGCGTTTAAATTTTGAACTTTTCCATTTCTTGATTGAGTACAGTGACATTATCTTTTACTTGCGCTGACGTTTGGTTTGAGATTTGGCTAATACTTGCCACACTTTCCACCGAATTGACAACTTCTTGCATGAATTGAGTCATTTGGTGTGTTGATTGTTGTTGCAGATCGGCCGCCGAGGATAACTGGTGCATTTCCTTATCTAACGCCGTTATTTTTCCTTGTACGTCCATCATTTTGTTGAAGGCGTGGATGGTCTGCGCCGCACCCTCATTGGCAAGGTTCTGACTCATGTTAATTTCATTGACCACAGCCGCAGTCGCTGACTGTATGGCGTTTATAATAGTGTTAATTTCTGTGGTTGATTGAGTGGTTCGAGTCGCCAGCAGCCTAACTTCATCCGCTACCACAGCAAAGCCTCGTCCATATTCTCCGGCTCTTGCGGCCTCAATCGCCGCATTTAAGGCCAGAAGGTTAGTTTGTTCCGCTAATCCCTCTATTACTTCGGTCACACGCCCAATCGATTCGCTTTCTCGACTAAGATCGAGCACCAATTGCGTTGCCTTTTGTATGGTTTGATCAAGCTTATCAATACTTTTTCTATTTTGTTCTAGCGCCGAGGCTCCCTCTTTGAGCTCATTTTGTGATAACAAAAGAGATTGCGTAGATTGTTCAGCTTTTTCTGCGGTCGCCATAGAATACTGCGCCACATCGCTCAAACGTACTGTAACCTGCTCAATACTTGCTCGCTGCTGCTGTACTTGCTGCCGAGTGTTTGAGTTATAGTTCAGAAGCTCATCCATGTTTTGACTGACCTGTTGCGCTTTGGTACTGACTCCCTGAACGATCGTTCGCAGTGAGTTGTTCATATTGTTTATCGCGGCGGTAAGCTGAGAGAGCTCGTCGCTACCTTCACACAAAAGTGCTGGTTGAGAGACATCTCCTGCCGCAATAATTTCGGCTCTCTTTCCAATTCGACTCACTCTGCGGCCGATATTCTTACCTAAGTAATTGGAAAGCAAAACAGCAACTGAAACAGTCACGGCAATCATGATAAATAACACGTTAATCACATTACTAATGCTACGACTCATCCTTTCGCCACTTTGCTCTGCTTTTGATTGTTGAGTGGCGATAACATCTTCAAGACGGTTAGTCATTTTATCTACGGCAGGCATAAGTTGTGTGGCCATTTTTTGATTGACGCCGTTCCATTGCTCAGATTGGCGTATTGCAATCACCTGCTGTGCGAGTGGGAAATAAAGCTGCTGCATCTCATTAAATAATGACCACAGACTCTGTTCATCATCCGATAGCAAAGAGGACTTTTCCACAATTTCAGCAACAGATTGGTTATGAGAGTTAATCAGGTCTTGATATTTTTCGAGATGTTCAGGCTTCGCATACAGTAAGAAATCTCGCAACGATGCCAGTGCATTAGCTAACGAATTATAGCTGTCAGCATACAATTTAAAGAGACGTTTCCGCTCCCCTCCTTCTTTGTTAGTCGACTCGTCGTTAATCAGCCCTTGTAACTGGTCAAGGGCAACTTCTGCTATGGGGGCGGCCTCGTTAATGAATAATGTGTGGGCAGGTAAATTATCCTCACTTTGGCTCAGTAATACGATGCCTTGGATATGCGCTTTGATTGCTGCCCATTCGCTTATGATCGCGGTGTATTGCTCACTGAGAATCAGCGTTTCTAACACCGGTACCGTTTTGTCCATCTGTCCAATAATAGTTTCAAGTTTTGTCAGTTGCGTTGCACCCACTGCACTTTGAGAACCCACCAATAAATAGGCGCGTAACGTTGAAATAACCTCTTGCATCGACTGCTGAATATTTCGGCTAGTATTCACGGTTGGCAGATCCGTTTGCAGCAATGAATTGGTGTGAGTTTCGACTTGCGTAATACTGCGATAGGTAAAAAAGGTCGAAATGATAAGAAGCACCACCAGCAATAAAAAACTTAATTGCAACTTCCCTGATATCGAGAGTTTCATCCTTTGACTCCTCAAAATTTTCTTCGTTTAACTATAGCGGGTTCAATGGGTTTATTAAATGCGTATAGCCAATGCGAGTCTACCGTATACTCGTCTTATAACCCTAAATTGAGCATTGTGCGTTCAGTTGTGGCGTTTATTCCACTCGGGCGATTTATCATCCCTAATGCGCTATTTTCATCGTTTTGTGGTGCATTTTGTTAATCTTTGCTTTAATTGGGACAAATATTCCTAAATTTCTCATGTTATGTCTTTTCATCGACTTATTATTCTTAGCATCGTGTTTTTTTCAGGATGTGCAATGTATGCGGGCTTGAACTATGACCAACTGTTTGGTGAAGCAAGCGTTCAGTCAAGACAATCGCCAGTAGATTCAAAAGAAGCCTCTTTCTTTTTAAATGATGTTAAACCCATCATCGATCAGCGCTGCGTGGTCTGTCACGCCTGTTATGATGCGCCCTGCCAGCTAAAAATGTCTTCAGTTGAAGGGATTGATCGTGGAGCCAGTAAAGCGTTGGTTTATCATGGTACGCGTCTGACGGCGTCGGCTCCTACCCGTTTGTTTGAAGATGCACAATACACAGAGCAGTGGCGAGATTTTGGTTTTCATCCTGTGCTGAACGAGAGATCTCAAACGCCAACCGCGAATCTAGAAGCAGGATTAGTCGCGAAATTATTAATGCAAAAAGAGGAACATCCGTTACCAGAACAAGATCAGCTAAAAGGTTTTGATTTTTCGATAGATCGCGAACAAGTTTGTCCAACAATTGAAGAGTACGGACAGTACAAACAAGATCACCCAACGTGGGGAATGCCTTATGGCATGCCAAATCTTAGCCCTCTTGAATACAATACGCTACTCACGTGGCTCAGAGATGGCGCAATCATGAATGGCCATATTCCGCTCACTTCTGATCAGGAGAAATCGGTTGCGCAATACGAAAACTTTTTAAATGAAGGTACAGCAAAGAATCAGTTAATGGCTCGTTATATCTACGAGCATCTTTTTCTTTCTCACCTTTATTTTTCTGAACTTGCTGGTCAGCCTAGATTTTTCACTTTGATACGTTCGACAACCCCCCCGGGCGAGCCGGTTAACCGAATTGCGACAAGGCGTCCTTACGATAATCCTGGTGTAGAACGCGTCTACTACCGTTTGATCCCTGAGCAAGGCAGTATCGTAGATAAAACTCATTTACCCTATGCGTTGAATAAAAAACGTCTAGATGATTGGCAGGCATGGTTCATTCGGCCTAATTATCAAGTCTCGGTTTTGCCTAGCTATGATATTGAAGTTGCCGCCAATCCGATGACGGCATTTGATGCCCTTCCGGTTAAAGCACGCTTTCGATTTATGTTAGACAATGCTCAAAACACCATAATGGCTTTCATCAAAGGGCCAGTGTGTCGTGGCCAGCTAGCCCTGAATGTTATTAACGACCATTTTTGGGTGTTCTTTTTAGACCCAGAGAAAGCTGATTTACCCGAAGTGAATCAATTTTATCGATCGCAAGCCGCGAATCTAAAACTGCCAAGCGAGCTGGAAAGTAACACGTTGCCTATTACTCATTGGGTCCGTTATGCACATCAACAAGCACGTTATTTGAAAGCAAAGTCTGAATTTACTAATCAGTGGTTCAAAAATGGCGAGAACTTAACCACGGATGTACTGTGGATGGGTGATGGCTATAACCCGAATGCGGCACTGACTATTTTTAGGCATTTCGATAGTGCATCGGTAGTGCAAGGTTTGGTGGGAGAAAAACCCAAAACAGCATGGGTGTTAGACTATGCGCTACTAGAAAGAATCCATTATTTACTGGTGGCGGGTTTTGATGTTTACGGCAATTTCGGTCACCAGCTCATTACTCGCATGTTTATGGATTTTCTGCGTCTTGAAGGTGAAAGTAATTTTGTCTCTCTGCTGCCTAGAGAGATAAGGCACCAAGAGCAGTCAAGTTGGTATCAAAATCAAAGCACTCAACTCAGTGACTTTTTGCAACGTAACGTTGCCCCTTTTGATCAACCGACCAGTATTGTTTACCACACGCAAGATCCAAAATCTGAGTTGTTTGATCTTTTGAAGTCTGAGCTTCAACCTGTGTTATCAAATCGTTATTCGATAATTGACACTGGTTTTTCAAAGCGTAGTGAACAGATGTTAAATAGCATTAATAAGATCAAAGGTGAAGGGTTGTTGGCTGTGCCACAAATTATGATGTTGATGATCACGGCTGAAAACGGAGAGGATCAACTGTTTACTTTGTTACACAATAACGCCCATCTCAATATTTCAAGTCTATTTGATGAACAAAGCAACCGTGACCCAGCGAATGATGATTTGACTCTAGTGAGAGGTGTCATTGGCAGTTACCCTTCTGCTTATTTGTCACTGCATGAACACGAGATCGCAGAATTGGTGATGCTATTGAGTAAAATGCAAAATGAGCAGGACTACGTTAAGTTGCTCGATAGGTTCGCCATTCGCCGCAGTTCTTCGAAGTTTTGGCCGTTCAGCGATAAAGTTCATGCATGGTATCGGAAAAATCAACCTGTCGAATCTGGTTTACTTGACTACAATAGATTTGAAAACAGATAAAAGTCACCTTTAATGGGTGAGATGAGAGGTGCCAAATGACCATACGCGACAGCATTGAAGCACTAGAACAACAAATTTATGTAGCCTGTTCTGAAGGTGACTATGAGACAGTCAATCAGTTAGAACATCAGTTGGAAGTGTTACTGTATAAGGCACAACACCCTTTTGATGATGATCCTAATGGGTTAAATAGCGGTTCGACGACAAATGACGAATGGCGCTGAATAAAAGACGGGAGCCACATCGCTCCCGTCTATTTATCAGATCATTAAAAACAGAAAATTAGAAAAAGTCTATTGAGTTACGGCCACTTTCAGCATCTTTGCTTTTAGGTGCATCGGAGTTCTCTTTCTTTGTGGTCGTCGGCTTATTTCTAGCCGGTTTGGTTTTTGACGCCTTTTGCTTCGGCTTAGGCACATTTGTTGCTGCCACTACCGACGTCACATCAGTTTCAGGTACTTCAGTCACAGGTTGATCACACAATACAACGTAGTACTCCTGGTTAAATTCAAGAAAATCCCCATTGTACATTTTACGTCGTTTTCGAGTTTCAAGTTCTCCATTGACTGCCACGTAACCATCGCTAATCAGGAATTTTGCTTGCCCGCCACCATCCACCAGGTTAGCAATCTTTAACACCTTATAAAGCTCAATAGGTTGCGACGAAACTTCAATACCAATCGCCTCTATTTCAATTTCTTCGTTTTCTAATGTGTCTTTATCGTTAATCATTACGTTTTTCTTATCACGAATTTTCACGCAGTGTAATGCTAAATGCACAAATTAGGAACCACAGTTAAATACTTCAACTGAACTGATAAGCCCACCGTTTTGTCATACTCACACAACTCAAGTTACCGCGTCACCATTTTCTGAATGCGTTCCGCTCGCTGTTCATCGCTTTCTTGACTTGGTGGTGGCACGGTAAGCCCCTTAATCACTGCAGGGCGTTGCGCGATTTCCGCCAACCAACGTTGTAGGTGCTCAAGCCCGTCAATATTAATGCCACTCCATTCGTAAATTCTCACCCATGGCCATGTTGCGATATCGGCGATGGTGTATTCATAACCCGCAAGATAACGGTGATGCTCTAATTGGCTATCCATGACTTCAAATAGACGTCGCCCTTCTTTTTGGTAACGATCAATGGCAGGTTGTATTTTTTCTGGAAAGTAACGAAAGAAGACATTAGCTTGCCCCATCATCGGCCCTACGCCACCCATTTGAAACATTAACCATTGGATCACTTGAGAGCGGGCTTTCGGATCTACGGGTAGAAATTTTCCCGTTTTTTCTGCCAAGTAAAGCAAAATTGCCCCAGATTCAAATACTGGAAAATCATCGTTATCTTTATCTACAATTGCGGGAATACGTCCATTCGGATTGATGGCCGTAAACTCAGGCTCTTTTTGCTGATTGGTTGAAAGATCAAAAGCGTTGACCTTGTATGGCAGCCCCATTTCTTCTAATGCAATGGAGATTTTCTGACCATTCGGCGTTGCGGCGGTATACAGTTCAATCATTCGTCGGTTCCTCGGTGAAATGATGGGCGTTGCTCAACGGATTTAAGCAAATAGCAAAATTGCCACTTTGTGTCTCAACAAGGATATATAAGCAGTAATCTCTTTAGACGTAAACTCTCATGCACGATAAACTAAACACAACCATAATTTTATAACGAATTATCTATGATAAAAGTGACAGTGTCTCGCTTAATAAAAGGCCACGACTTAAAGCAATCTATTGCCGCGTTGATAAAGCAACAGAACATACAAGCGGGTAACATCGCTTCTTGTGTCGGGTGCCTATCTGAAGTGCACATCCGCCTCGCTGATGGCTCTTCAGAGCTACATCTTGTTGATGCATTTGAAATTGTCTCTTTGATTGGCACACTAACCGCATCTCATCAACACTTGCACATTGCGGTTGCAGATAAAACAGGCAAAGTGATCGGGGGTCATCTTTTGGATGGTTGTCTTGTCAATACTACCGCAGAGCTGATTTTACATTCCTACCCTGACTTAGTGTTTGAGCGAGAATTTGATAATCAAACGGGCTACAGTGAGCTGGTGGCACCTTGTTAAAATCCCTTTAATGATAAAAGTGAATGTGCATACACTAGTCTTCATTCTGTAAAATGTGGTGAAGCGTGTTTTTTATTCACCCATTTCTCCCCAATAGCGATAGGCAATTCGACGTTGAGCAATTTCCGTCTGTGAGCTATCTCTCACATCTGTTCTTTTTGTAATAACTCTGTATAATTCGCCGCCTATTTAACCATTGTTTATGTTCTGCTGATTTGGCGTCTGCACATCACTGATTCGCTAAACTGAATACCTAGGAAAACTCTCTTGATCTCTACCGCAAATATCACCATGCAATTTGGCGCTGAGCCTTTATTTGAAAACATTTCTGCAAAATTCGGTAACGGCAATCGCTACGGTTTGATTGGCGCTAACGGCTGTGGTAAATCGACGTTCATGAAGATCTTGAGTGGCGCGTTAACTCCCAGCTCAGGCAACGTCTCCATTACACCAGGGCTAAAATTGGGTGTGCTGAGCCAAGATCAGTTTGCTTTCGAACAATATACGGTAATTGATGCCGTGATTATGGGTGACCGTAAACTATGGGAGATCAAGCAAGAGCGTGACCGCATTTATTCATTAGCCGAGATGAGCGAAGCCGACGGCATGAAAGTCGCCGAGCTTGAGAGCGAATACGCTGAAATGGATGGTTACACCGCCGAAAGTCGCGCGGGTGATATTTTGTTAAAAGCGGGTATTGAGGAATCGTTTCATTTTGGCTTGATGCAACAAGTGGCTCCTGGTTGGAAACTGCGCGTTTTGTTGGCGCAAGCCTTGTTTGCCAACCCTGATATTTTGCTGCTTGATGAGCCAACCAACAACTTAGACATCCACACCATTGGTTGGTTGGCTGAAGAACTTAATCAGCGTAAATGCACCATGATTATTATTTCCCATGACCGTCACTTTTTGAACTCAGTGTGTACCCATATGGCTGATATTGATTACGGTGAACTGCGTATTTATCCGGGTAATTATGAGTATTTTCTTGAAGCGTCGAGCTTGATTCGAGAGCAGCTACTCTCTGGCAACGCGAAAAAAGCGGCCGAGATCAGCGAACTGCAAGACTTCGTTAACCGCTTTGGTGCCAATGCTTCAAAAGCAAAACAGGCTAGCTCACGCGCAAAAAAAATGGACAAGATCAAGCTTGATGAAGTGAAATCCTCAAGCCGCATCAGTCCTTCGATTGATTTTGGTGAAGGTAAGAAACTGCATCGCCTTGCACTTGAACTACAAAATCTCGGCCACGCTTTTGACGATGAACAGCTCTTCAACGGTGGTAATCTGCTGCTTGAGGCGGGCTCGCGTTTGGCGGTAATTGGTGAAAACGGCGTCGGTAAAACGACCTTTCTACGCTGCTTAGTCAAAGAGCTGCAGGCCAACCAAGGTGTGGTGAAATGGTCTGAGAACGCCTCCATTGGCTATTGCCCTCAAGACAGTACTGTCGATTTTGATAACGATCTGACTATCTTTGATTGGATCTCGCAGTGGCGCACAGTAAAACATGATGATTTGATGGTACGTGCCATTCTTGGCCGACTACTCTTTACAGCTGATGATGTGAATAAGAAAGCAAGAAACTGCTCGGGTGGTGAGAAGAACCGTCTGCTATTTGGCAAACTAATGATGCAAGATATCAACGTGCTGATCATGGACGAGCCAACCAACCACATGGATATGGAAGCGATTGAAGCGCTCAATAACGCGCTAAAGTCCTACACGGGGACACTGATTTTTGTTAGCCACGATCGCGAGTTTGTCTCTTCGCTGGCCACTTCGATCATTGATGTGAAAAACAAACAGTTGGTCTACTTCCAAGGAACGTACGATGAATACTTGGCTCATCAACAGAAGTTGTTAGCTGCGGCGTAATCAAACCAACGTCATAATTCTTGATACTTGTTGCCGCCAGAAATGACGGCAACAACGGATAATTTAGATTCTGCTATTTACGGCCACTGACAAGCCGCCTACTTGTAACTCCAAGTCGTTTGGGTATCACTGTGATTTGTTATAACTCTGGTTTAACCCAAACATTGCTAAAATCAAACCAGCCTAGAGCATTGCATTTCGCATTTTGTAATGCACCACATTGATCTTTGCTTATTCCTAACCAGCAGTGGAACATCGGAATAACTTGCTGTTTTTCTATTAAAGACTTGCCAATCTCTTTGGCCGGAAATATGGCATTTGGATCGGCGCGCCATTCATCCACTAACTGACACCAATACGAAAAATCTTCAGCGCGGCTTAAATGCTCGATATCACTGTAATCAAGTAACCATCCTGCTAACGCATCTTCTCTATGGTTAGCAATTCCCATCGGTTTGACCCAAACATCGACAGCATCGGTGTCTTCAACCGTCAAGTCATATTTAACAAGCTCCACCGAAATTCCATCTTCTTTTAACAGCTGCTGTATTGTTTTCACTAAGCTTGGAAACATAGGATGTTGAGCATGATATGCAATGGTGATCGAACGCTCGCCCGGCGGTGTAGCGGCAACATCTCCCGATGACTGATGATACCAGCCCGGTTTCAAACCATAAGCAGGTAACACCCCCAATTCGACCACTTTGTCTTCTGGTAATTGACGAAATAGGTTGAGAGTACTGAGTTTATTACTGAGGTAGCGAGCCCAATTTTCATCAGCGGCAACACCATTTTTTCGATTGAGTAACAAATAAGTACAGCCGGGATCAAGATCCACGTCTTCTGTGAATGAACCTCGCTTTGTTTTTATCGGATGCGATAAGCTAGGAAAAACCATCGAAGAATGTACTTCGTCAATCACCCACACTTCGACCCGGTCAAGCAAAGGCCTAAATCCAAAATATCCATCAAACGCTTGCAAAACTAAGCGTTTTTCATCATTTAAAATGACTTTATAAGGGCCAGTACCAATCGGCATTAAATCAAAATTATCACTACGATTGGACTCTGGTAGTAAAATCTTGGCACATGACTCAGATAAAAGAAGCGGTAAGCGGCTATCCGCTTTTTGTAAAAAGATATCGATAACCCAGTTGGAGGGCGAGCTGATCCTATCAAGATGAGAGAATAAATTCAGAAATCGCAGTTCCCACAAACTTTGGATAACACCGTCGGTAGTAAGCAAATCACCATTGTGGAAACGAACCCCTGGGCGAAGATAAAAACGCCAATGTGTTGCTGTCACCGATTCCCATGTATGTGCGAGATCTGGCTGCAGCTGTTCATATTCATCTAGCCGCGTTAATCCACTAAAAATTTGCATTACGATATGTTGCTCAGATCGACGCATGGATTTTAGCGGGTTTAGCATTGAAAGCGGGCGATAATAAGGCAACCGTATGACTTGCAGACCTTCTTGATGCTGAACACCAAGATAGCTTTGGATCACTTGCGTCAGTTTCGCAGCATCTTGATCCAGTACTGAAAATGCATGGCCAATTTTACCTTCATCTAAGTATCGACGCGCAAGGTTTTCACTGACATCACTGCGACTACGTTTAAAAATGAGATCGGATAATTTTCCACGCCCCGCCGCAGGACGCCATTCTATCCAGCCTTCATCCTCCATTTTATTTAGAACAATACGCGCATTACGGCGTGTGCAGAAAAGGATCTCAGTGATCTCTTCTAGCTGGACACCAACATCTTGGCCGTTAAAGTGCTCAAATAAGGATTCAAATTGAACGCGAAGTCGTGGGCTACTCATAAAGAGGAAATCTCAGTTTATAAAATACAGAGATAGTTTCCTCATTTTATATTGGTTATGCAATAGTCTTAATCACTGTTTAAAGAATATTACAGCCGAGTTGTTGAGAAAGTTGCTGAATTTGCTCTTCGTTGTCCAACTTAATCGACCATTTACTTTCTGAGCAATTTACAGAGATGACATTCGCCCCTCTCCCAATGAGCTGAACAGCATCGGCTTGGGCTTGTAGCGTGATGGCCAGATCACCCAATACTCGTACCACTAATTCATGGGGTGTTACGATGATTTTTCCACCTGAAAATTCAATCACCATTTTATAAATCAACCTTGATAGCTTGAGAACGGTTACGAATTTTTTGTACTGCGACCGTCAAACGGCTGGTGCACACCAAACGTTCGCGCTCATCAGTGATATTGATTTGCCATACTTGCGTTGAAATACCAAGATGGATAGGTGTCGCTGTTCCTATAACCATCCCCTCTCGCATGGCGCGAATATGATTAGCATTAATGTCTAACCCTACACAATAGTGTTCTTGATCCACACTGAAGTTCGCGGCAACTGAACCTAGGGTTTCCGCAAGTACCACCGAGGCGCCACCATGCAGCATACCAAGCGGCTGATGGGTAAAGTGACAAACAGGCATGGTCGCAGACAAAGAGTGATCAGTATAATCGGTATAAATAATATTGAGATGCTCTATCAAGGTGTTTTTGGAGGTGGCGTTTAATGTTATTAAATCGATAGGCTTCTTCCAAATATCCATGCTTTTTTGTCTCATTCATCGTAAAAGAGATTCATTCTATACTTAAAAGGTAACAACTTGCAGCGAGTAATCAGTCAGTTCCAGCGATTGAGATCCTGCCAACTAAACATTTTAGAGACAGATCCGATCGCTCATAAATATTAACTGCAGTGTTGTCATTAGCCGTTTATCGGTGCTAAGAAGCCTCTTCATACAAAGATGTCATTTAAGCGCTTAAAGATGAGCACAAAAAGTGCTCTGATACATGGCTTACAAGTGTCAACGTACCGACTCAAGTACCTAAAATGCGTAATGGCAGTTGTAGCAGCTCATCCCCTGTCGTTGCAAAACCCCAAATAATAGCGATAAGCGCAGCCACTAAACTGACATACCAAAGTGAAGCTACAATTTGTCCATATCGATTCAGAGGTAGCAAATGACTTTGATGACGCTGCTTCCATTCCATTACAATTTCAATGCTGCCCATAATCAATAAAAAGCCGAACAGGGTTAATCCAAGCCAATAGCTCAAAATGACACCAGCGATCGCCGCAAGAGCACACAACGCAATCCCCAAAGTGCTGTTCATAGAAAAGCTGATGCTTTTTAACACGTGACCACCATCAAGCGGCAATATAGGCAATAGATTGAAGAGATTGAGAAAGGCATTAAGAACAGCAAGGTCGGCAAAAAATATCTCTCCTGTGATCCAGTACACGACAACCAGCACAACCGAGAGCAGCAAACCAAAAAATGGCCCCATAATTGAGATCACTACATCTTGCCAACGTGTATTGATTTTTTCATCACTTAATGCCAAGCCACCAAGAAATGGAATGAGATAAATGCCTTTAGTCTTCATACCAAAATACTTCATCGCTTTGATATGGCCAAATTCATGGAACACCAAACAGGCAATAAGCGCCATAGCAAACTGGAAGGAAAATAACCACGAATAGGCTGCGATACTTGCTGACGCCAGAACAACTTTAATCAGCTTGGCACTTTTCAGTGCTTTCATACCAAGTGAGACTAGACCGATAAGGCTAAAACGTCGCTCCGGCTTTGGCGGGCTATAAGGTGTTTGTTTTTCAATGTCTTTTTCTGAACGCTCGCCCTGCGTGACAATGTCACCATTCACCAATGCCTGATAACTCAGTTTAAAAGGTTGCCAACTCAGATTAACATTCAGCTCACACTGGATCGGCGTTTCACCACTTAACAACTGAAATCTATGGGTCGTTGTCGCCTCGATATTCCCTGTCGCATCGCATTGCGCGACCAGTTGATTATCCCAATAGAGTTGCTGCCAGCCTGACATTGAACCTTCGAGACGAAGTGATTTTCCTAAAAATGGAGCGGAAAGGAGTTCCACAGTGATACCTACATACAAACATAAAAACGGCGTTCATTATGCCTTTGGGCAATAACAGCGTAAAGCACGATGCCCATTTTCTTACTATTGACGATGACTTAGTTCAATTCCCTCACGAATACCAAGCTTTTTGCCATCTCCCCTTTTAATTCCAGTCGTAACGTGGATAATACGCGCTTACATATTTTTACAAGGTGGGTACTATGTCTACTGAAGCAACTTTACTTGAACGCAGCCAATCAAAATGTGAGCTTTGTTCATCAGAATCTCCATTAGCTCCATTTGTGGTAGCGCCACACACTATGGTTACTGTTGACCATGCCGTTATGTTGTGTGATGTCTGCAAAGGCCAAATTGAGAACCCAGAAACAGTAGATGTGAACCATTGGCGTTGTTTGAACGACAGCATGTGGAGCCAAGAACAACCCGTTCAAGTACTGGCGTGGCGTCAACTTAAGCGCCTTGCGGCCACTGAGGGTTGGGCTCAAGACCTACTTGATATGATGTATCTTGAAGAAGAAGCTGCAAAATGGGCTGAAATTGGTATGGATGATGATGCAGAAAAGCCTCGTGATGTGAATGGCGTAGAACTGAAAAAAGGCGACGACGTAACCATCATTAAAGATCTCCCTATCAAAGGCTCAAGCCAAGTCATTAAACAGGGTACTGTGGTTCGCGGTATCAGTTTAAGCGACGATCCTAAGTTGATCTCTGGTAAAGCTAATGGCCAATCGATGTATATCATTGCTGAATACTGTCGCAAAAAATAATAGCCATTGACGAATAAAACAAAGGCGCAACTTAGTTTGCGCCTTTGTTTTTCGGAAACCGTTGTTTTCATGAGCAGTGAAACTAGTAAATTTTAAATACAAAAAAGCCGACTATTTAATCCGTCGGCTTTTACATCTCTACACATTGAATTAACGGTATAAACCGATATCTTTCTGCATGTGACCAGACAAATTATTCGCGTAGTAGCTGCGAGGTTCGCTGTGGTCGACAAACAGAATATCAACTAAATGTGCAATCAATCCTTTGAAGTTAACCGCGTAGGTTTTTTTATCCATAGAGGTAGGTGCTGTAATCGTACCCATATTCATTGCTTGTGCCATGATAGCCTCTCTGTTAATTCGATAACTTACTTTGTTGAAATGAATTCTAGGTGATATTTTTTTGGTTAAAAAATGACAAATTTTCCACATTCAAATTAGTTATTCTAATGAAACAAACCTATAACAACGCATGCTTTTATTATCCACGATAATCGACTACTTATTCACATTAAGTTTGATTTGGCGAATTTAAATCGCAATGAAAAACAAAAACACCGGTTATTTACAAAATTTTCACATTAATATTTTTATCGTCGGTTAGATAAAGGATAAATAAAGGAGAGAGGTAAGTATTGTCAAACACTTACCTCTGTTTACTTATATTATGACTTATGAGTAGCAGGTAATGGACTTCTCTGCTTATAGACAGAAGCCAACACCGCAATAATCATAGTGACTAACAGTACGCCCAGTGAGACTGGTGTCGGAATTTCCCACGCAGAACCGACTAGCATCATCTTAATACCAATGAAGATCATGATGAAGGAAAGCGCTGGTTTTAGGTAAATAAACTTATCCATCATCCCTTGCAACACAAAGTACAAAGACCGCAAACCAAGTAACGCAAACACGTTCGCTGCTAACACTAAAAAGGGTTCGCGGGTCACGGCAAAAATAGCCGGTATTGAATCTAATGCGAACATGACATCCATAAAAGCAATCACGCCAATCACAATCATCATTGGAGTCACAAACCATTGCTTATTGCGGCTCACAACCAAAGCATTCCCTTCGTAATGATCCGTCACATTGAACCAACGTCGAATCAGCTTCTCCGGCATTGGGTTTAGCTGTTCATCGCCTTTCTCACGCGCAAGTTGAATACCGGTCCACATAAGAAATAATGCAAACACATAAAGTAACCAATGATATTGTTCAAGCAGCTGCGCACCAATCACAATCATCACCGCTCGTAAACACAAAGCGCCGATCACTCCCCACAATAGAGCCCGCGGGCGTAAATGCTCTGGGACGGCGTATTGATGAAAAATAATCGCAAAGACGAATAAGTTATCAACACTTAACGATTTTTCTAACAAGTAACCAGTAATAAACGAGATCGTCGCCTTTTCGGCACTGTATGAACTGGTTGGTGCGTAACTATCCCAAAAGAAATAGATACTCGCGGCGAATGCAAACGCCAACATAAACCAAATCACGCTCCAAACGGCAGCTTTAGTGATCGTGACTTTACCACCACGGGTTTGCCAAATATCGATAACAACAAGAAATAGAGTCAGAATTGCAAAGCTGAGATAGGTTGTTGGGGTCATATATCCTCCAAAGGCGGAAGGATAAGATGGGATTAACCGATCGAAACCTTCCGCAAACAAAAACCGCTGTTCATCATAATGAACAGAGCTGAATGCGTTGGTCTCGTCGAAATAAGCATTCCGTTTTTAACAGAAGGCTATTTATACTTACCGGATAAGCATGCGCTTAACGAGCTGACGATAAGTAAACAAAGGCGACTACTCCCCAATCAGCGCGGATTTTATGCCTATTGGATGCAAAGGTCCATAGCCGTGATCAAAAAAAGGAGCCATTTATGCTCCTTTTTAGCTTAGATTTTTATACGCCTGCCAGTGGTAATAAATACACCAATACAGACCATGCACTGACCCAAGCAACGACGACAGCAGCATCTAACCAATCTCTAATCCACATTATACTTTCCCCTTTCACATCTTCATGCACCTTCATCGGGTTGAAGATGCGTTAAGACTGAAAGTTAAAAAGCAAAGTCTATGCCAGTAAATTTATGTCAAACCGAGTTACTGATAATGATGTTGGGGTTGAGTTCCTGCGTGGTTAAGTATTTCAGGTTTTTCCGTCAGCAGTTCAATAAACGCATCGGCCATTGACACATTCGAAACAAAACCTTCTCCCTTCATTTTCAGTATCGCATCATATCCCTCTTTGCCTTTCATGGTATAGGCCGAAGAGGTTCCACAATAATAACGATTAAGATCAATTGGTTGCCAACCTTTTTGCTCATCAAATAACAACACATTTGTGATGCGTTGTCCTACAGGCCGATCGGCGGCATAAGTAAACGAGAGATTGTGGGTGTAAGGATAACTGCCAGAACCTGTGCCGTCGACCCCATTGCCCAGCGCATTATTAATCGCCCCTTCAAGCATCTCAATTAAGGTTTCTCCCTGCACTCGGTAGACACCAATAGGAACGGCAAAAGGCAATAAATTTCCGGCAATGTCTGCCACCGAAACTTGTCCGGCGTTGAGCGAGTTTCTGACTCCACCAGCGTTATGTATTGCAAACTGCACGGGGTGCCCTCTTTGCCGCATGGCATAGACGAATGATTGAGCCACCAAAGGAGCCAACTCACTCGGCCCAGTTTCATCAGGAATTCTGACGTGTCTTAAGAAACGATCAGCATGTGCGATAATATTTTGTTGCAGCTGACGTACTCGCGGCATGTATTTATCGATCAATATTCCTTGGACCTGCGGATCTTTCTTACACACCACCACATTAGGGTGCTGGCTTAAAAATTCGCACGCCGCTAAATGGGTGTTATCGGTGCCCGCTTCGCTCATGCTGGCATCAAGAAACAGTCGACGGCCAAGTAACAGTTCATTACGACCCTGAAATTTGTCCACTTTACCATCGGCTGAAAAGTCGATATAACAATGACCTAAGCTCAAAGAATGATAACCGGATTGGACGACATAAGTGTCGTTAATTCTTAAACCATACTCGTCATCTTTCATCAGCCCTAGTGCACTAAAATCGCCTTGTAATCGGTGGCTATGCCCGCCGACGACAACACTAATGCCTTCCACTTGCTGTGCGAGCTCAATGTCCGCTTCATAACCTAAATGGCTAAGTAGAACAATTTTGTTGATCCCTTTAGCGCGTATTTCAGCAACCGTATTTTTCGCCGTTTGGATAGCGTTAATAAATGGAGTATCGAGATCTGGGTTGGCAATATCAGCCATTTTATCGAGTGACAAGCCGAAAATTGCAACCGTTTCATCACCAGCCTGTTTTTCTATCCAGCGAGCGTATTTACCTTGAGGTTGATAACTTATCACTTGCGGGCTACTGGCTATTGGAAAAGGCTTATTCGATCTTTCATTGGAGAGATCCCAATTGCCAGCTAGCAATGGAAATTGAATACGTTTAACAAAATGGGCAACGGGTTCATTACCCATATCCAGTTCGTGATTGCCTAATGCCATCGCATCAAGATTCAATGCGTTGAGCATGTCCGCATTGGCTTTACCTTTAAATAGCGAGAAATAGAGCGTGCCTTGGAAACAATCCCCAGCGTGTAAAAATACAAAGGCTCGCTTCATACGCGCCGCATCTTCTTTCAATTGCTGAACTCGTGTTGCAATTCGTGCAAAGCCGCCAGCGCTTACATACGGTGTTAAAGTCTGCTGTTGGATGTGGAGAGTCAATTGCAGCGATGTCGGTTCAAAATATGAGTGAGTGTCATTAATGTGTGCCAGCATAATTGATGCTGGTCTATTCTTTTTATGCATCATTTATCTTTCTCTTCTTTTTCCACTCTATCCTAGCTGAAGAATCATGACAGAATCGTGACTTTTATGAAACGAGTTTGAAAATATAATTACGCTAAGTCAACCTCATCACGCTTTGTAGCCTTTGTCTCATTCGGCTGCCCCTACATAAACACTTGATATGTGAGCCAGCAGCCTACTTATCTGCATAATTTCCATTATGCTTAAAGAAAAACAGACTCAGCGAGAAGCTAACTTGTTGAGTTATAAAAGGAGTCTGCCTATGCATCTAGAGCGAATTGAAATTTCCGGATTCAGAGGAATCAAACGTTTATCGCTCGCTTTTGATGAACTCACCACATTGATCGGTGAAAATACTTGGGGTAAGTCCTCATTGTTGGACGCCTTATCAGTAGTGCTACCAGCCAACGG
Source organism: Vibrio sp. V12_P9A6T4 (assembly GCF_963874835.1). Classification (NCBI taxonomy): domain Bacteria; kingdom Pseudomonadati; phylum Pseudomonadota; class Gammaproteobacteria; order Vibrionales; family Vibrionaceae; genus Vibrio; species Vibrio sp. V12_P9A6T4. The sequence goes on from NZ_CAWNJO010000047.1 coordinate 20,561, forward strand.
TGTACCTTATCAATTTGAAATGCAAGATTTCCACGTCGATTACTCTATCGCTCATCCTCAAACTCAGCATTTACAAATTGTCTTAAGCTTTGTTTCTACAGACAAAAATGAATCTCGATCCGGCCGTTATCGTAAGCTGAGGCCGATTTGGGTTGAAGATGAAACGGGTACGAAACGGATATTCTATCGCATCAGTGCCACTCGTGAGCGATATGATATTACCACTCGCTACCTGTTTTTAGACCTCGAAGGCAATCCACTACCGCTGCATCATTCCGAAAAATTAGCACAAGAGCTGATGAGCTTACACCCAGTGATCCGTTTGAAAGATTCACGACGTTTCGAGCGACCTTTCGTTAATGGTAACGGTAAAAATTCTCGCGCCGAAAAACGCATTGATAATACCTGTCGTCGTTTACTGGCCATCCCTGGGCATGTCAACAAAGGCGAAATGAGAAGTAGCCTTAACTCAATGAATGTATTAGTTGATCACTATTTTTCATTCAAAAGTCAGACACGTAAAAACCCAAGACAGCAACGTGACAGCTTAGTCTATTCCAACCCAGCCGCCGATAAAAACATAAGCCAATTTGTTGAAGAGACTAAAAATAAGCAAACTCGTTTGCTGTTGATGGGTTTACTCAATGCTTATCTCCAAGCCAAAGGCCCGACCGACCTACGACGTTGCGCTAGGCCGCTGCTGATTATCGAAGATCCGGAAGGTCGATTGCACCCTACTCATCTGGCACGTGCTTGGAGTTTACTTCAACTATTGCCTATGCAAAAAATCCTCACAACGAACAGTGGTGATCTGCTTGGCTCTGTTCCCCTTCATTCGATTCGGCGTTTGGTGCGTACTTCTGACCGTACCATTGCAACTTCGATGATCTCCCGTGGATTGAGTAAGGACGAACTGCGACGTATCGGTTTCCATATTCGCTTTCATCGCTCAGGGGTGCTTTTTGCTCGCTGTTGGTTGTTGGTTGAAGGAGAAACTGAGGTGTGGCTGTTTAGTGAGCTGGCTCGCCAGTGTGGCTATAACCTAGCCGCCGAAGGAGTACAAATTGTTGAATTTGCTCAGTCTGGTCTGAAGTCCTTAATTAAAGTGGCGAAAGCATTTGGCATTGACTGGCATGTCGTGACTGATGGCGATCCTGCTGGCAAAAAATATTCGTCAACAGTACGCGGTATGCTGACAGGTGATCAAGAACGGCATCGCCTGACCGAACTTCCCGATCGAGATATCGAACACTTTCTGTACTCTCATGGCTTTGAACACTTCTTCAAAGATTTGATTAAAATACCTTACGATCATCCAATCCCTGCGAAAAAAGTGGTCACACGTGTGCTGAAAAAACACGCGAAACCTGATTTGGCGCTCGCCATCGTTTCCCATTGTGAACAACAAGGTGTGGACTTTATTCCTGTACTGCTGCGCTGGACACTAAAACGAGTGATTACGATGGCCAATGGCCACACGTAAAAAAGGCACACATGATTGTGTGCCTCGTATCATTTCCATTTAGCTATATGTGACTAATCTTATATTGAATGGGTATATCAACAATTTTGATGAATCGATACGGATCAATTGGGGGTAACGTTTACCAATGCGGATTTCACCAGCATTAGCCTTAAACACAAATTAACAAGTTGAGGATTTAGAGCGCGTTTCAACAGTTACGCTATCGCTCAGCGTTGGCTGGCTAGATCGGTGATGCAACCACATACCACTTGTTTTCATCGCAAAACCAAAAAGGCCACCTAATAAAAGTGATGGAATAACCAGTTGCCAATCTCCACCCGCAGCAAAAGTGGCACAAGCGCCAATAAAGGTTCCAGGGATATAACCAAGCCACGCTTTCGACGCTTGAATGCACATTAAAAATGCCACTACCGCAGTGACAACGTAACCCAAAATATCCAAGCTCACCAAGCTGGATGAATGAATAATGACCATTGCCCAAAAAACGCCACTGATATTAGTTATCAAACTTTCTGCAAGACCTTTAATACCCTCGGTTGGAGAGGCAAAATAACTCGTACATCCTAAAAAGCCAGCCCATGATAGTAAGCCTAACGAAACGGCTATCCAGCCCCAAACACCAGAAAGAATGCCTGTCGTTAGTGAAATTGCAAATAGTGTGCTCATAGCGCCCTCATTTAGCCGCTATCTGCCTGTCATTTAACAAGCCGTTGCTATAGCGACATCAATAAATCAAGTGCCGATATTAAAAGCTTCAACCACAGATGACTAGTGACCTAAGTCATGAAATAAATGCAATGACTGCACTTATTTCATTGAAATGTTGACGCAAACGATAAATCAACACATTTGAAGTGCTTTTTAATCAAGCATGAGCGTTAGATTAGGTGATGAGGGAGTGTAGCATGATGCTAAATGCGAACACTCAACAGCTTCACTTATCACACCCCATATTGAGAAGTAACAAAGTAAATCATAACCAAGATTAACAAGCTTAAAGTACGCTTGGTCGTCCTTTCATCATGCGCAGTCCTTCACGCTTAATGCACTCAACCAACGGGTTTTCAGCCATATCTGCTCGCCAAATAAACGACAAGGTTCTTTCCATATTCAGATCAGGCACATTGAGCGCTACCAGTTGGCCATTCTCAATAAAGCGTTCTACATCGAGGTAAGGTAAACAAGTTAAGTACGGACCATTCGCAACCATACTGCGTAGCACAGGAACATGTTCGTACTCTCGCCACACATCTAAATCGGAAATAAGATGGTGAATCGAGCTATCAAAAATATTGCGAGTGCCAGAACCGTGCTCTCTTAACACCCATTTAGCTTGTTCAAGCTGTGCAAGACTCACCGTTTTACATTTGGCAAAAGGATGATGAGCCGAAGCTATCACTGTTAGGTGATCTCGACACCACACTTCTTGGGAAATACGGTTATCATCGCATCGACCTTCAATGATACCAAGGTCATATTTGTAGTCGAGGATGCCATCGATCACCCCTTTGGTGCTTTTCACACCAAGCTCAATACGCATCTCTGGGAAATCGTTATCAAGAATGCTGATAAGGTCTGGAACGAGGTGCTCGGCAGGGGTCTGGCTGGCCCCCATACTGATTTCACCGCTAAGCAAGTGCTGATCATAAAAGCCCATTTCGATCTGCTGAGCATCTTGTAATAAACGCTTCGCTTTCGGCCTAAGCCACATTCCCCAATGAGTTAATGCCATCTGCTTTCCTTGTCTTTCGAACAAAGGGCGACCTAACATTTTTTCCAATTGTGCTAGCGACATGCTGGTCGCGGATTGAGTTAACGCTAATTTATCCGCAGCTTGACTGACGCTGCCACTATCGGCAACAGCATCGAAAACTGCTAATTGTTTGAGTGAATACCGCACTGCTTTTCCTATTTAGCTTTCATCTACTGCGCGCCACACCTTTAATTTCAAGGGAGTTAATATGCGCAAACGGTTTCATTCTACTCTTTCATTTATTCATATCAATTCATTTGATGAGTAATCTAAAAATTATCAATTTTACTACTTCATGACTCGTTCGTTAGTCTGTATGGGAAGCAAGGCATGACGCTTTGTTTGAACTTGGGAGGTAATTATGAAATTGAGCTTTGGGAGCGTGTATGTCTGCAGCCTACTCTGAAAATAAACAGCTGTTCTCACCGATTGAGATGATGGCAGAAGCCGAGAAATTTGCATTAAGCAAAGCCAAGAAAAGTAGCGGTATGACACTGAGCCTTGCCATTATGGCTGGTGCTTTTATCGGCTTAGCATTTTTGTTCTACATCACTGTCACCACAGGCAGTGCTAACGCAGGTTGGGGGCTCAGTCGGTTAGCGGGTGGTTTAGCCTTTAGCATGGGGCTGATTTTAATCGTGATTTGTGGCGGTGAACTGTTCACCAGTTCCGTATTGTCGAGCATTTCTTGGGCCAATAAACAAATCAGCTTTAGCAAAATGTTATCCATTTGGGGCAAGGTTTATATCGGTAACTTCATTGGTGCCATGTTCTTACTGCTTTTGGTTACTGGGGCTGGTCTCTATCAGTTGGATGATGGTCAATGGGGGTTGAATGCGCTGAACATCGCACAGCACAAACTGCACCATACACCTGTTCAAGCATTTTCTCTTGGGGTGCTATGTAACTTACTGGTTTGTCTTGCTATTTGGTTAACGTTTAGCTCTGCCAATGCAATGACCAAAGCCGCAATGACAATTTTGCCTGTGGCGATGTTCGTCTCTAGCGGCTTTGAGCACTGCGTAGCCAACATGTTTATGGTCCCTTTAGGCATTGTGATTCAAAACTTTGCACCAGAGAGCTTCTGGCAGCAGATCGGTATCAGTGCCACTCATTACGCAGATTTGAATATTCATCAATTTGTGGTGGCAAACCTTATCCCAGTGACTTTGGGCAATATTGTCGGCGGTGCTGTGTTGGTTGGTCTCGCCAACTGGTCTATTTTCCGCCGTCCACAACTTAAAGCCGCAAACATTAGCACTATTACGGAAACAGCAACAATTACGTCAGTGAAGGAAACGAAAATGAATAAAGCAATTACAGTTAAAGACATTATGAACACCCAACCTGTAACTCTAGGCGTGGAAATGCCAACCGCAGTAGCGATTGATATGTTGCTGGATAACCAGCTCGATAGTGCTCCTGTGGTTGATGTGGCTGGTCGTTTGGTCGGGTTTTTCTCAGCTCACGATGTCATGGTGGATTTATGGTGCCAAGACTACCTCCCTACCGAAGGGCAAAAAGTGGTGGATCTTATGAGCCGCGATGTTATCGCCATCGATGCATCTGACCGTCTGATTGATATCGCCGAGTTTTTATGCATCGATAAAGAACAGCTATACCCTACCACTAGCATGGGTATTGCTACTCGTTTTAGCTCACTCTCTTTAGAAGAGCGCGCAAAAAGCATGAAAGTGAACAAACCACAAAATCTCCCCGTCCTTGAAGATGGCAAGTTTGTCGGTATGCTAACTCGTAACCATGTACTGGCAGCACTACGTCCAATTTATGGCGAGCGTCTAAGCGTGGTCAAAGAGCGTACGTTAGAAACGGCTTAACACGTTGTTTTGTTCAAAATGGTTTTTGGTCAGGAAATAAGTCGCTTGACTAAAAAGCAAAGGCCCCGCATTGCGGGGTCTCTTTGATTCATCTATTTCGCTTGTTACTATCCCTGACGCCACCAGCGTCCGACGCATGGGTTTTCAGGATCAAGATATCGATTCAATAACGTTAAGTTGCTGTCGAACAAAATGAGATAAGGTTGAATCTCACTGACACTTAACGCCCCCTTTGTGGCATTGATACACTGCATCAATAAATCCGTAAGGCAGCGAACAAAAACCCACTTTGGGTTGTCTGCGATTTTATGGTTGATCGCTAAAATAGCCTCATATGCGATTTGGTAGGGAATGGCTCTCACTTGCGTGAGATCGCGCAAAAATGAGCCCGCTACAACACCTTCAAGATAGACACGGTAAGTCGTTAGTTGATCGACCAATAGAAACAATTCCGCGGCTAAATGCGTATAAGGGTATTTCACCGCTAGGTGATCGTGCAGATCCGGTGAAATAGCCAGCGTGATCTCCATCATTTCACAGCGTTGTTTTAGCACTCGCAGTAACCCTTGTTCATCCATTAGTTGCTGAATTTCAAAAATACGCTGCAAGTGATAGTCGTTAGAAATGAAAGTGACAGGTAATGTTTTTTGCGTATCAATACCACCGTTTTTTGCAGCTCTAACGCGACGTTTTCGATATTTTCTACCGTGCTGGTTGAGTACTCTTCCAGCAAAATGCGGTTATTCGAAAGTGACACATTGAGCCGAGTAAGTTCCGATTGAAGATAATGGCTTCAGAAATCTGTTGCCCTAGCGTGAGCCCACCGCATAAAGCAATGACACTATGATCGATGTCATGACGTTGTAACGCCTTAACGAGGCCATCAACACGGCTACGCCCTTCTAATGTTAATTGCTGATCAACAAGTCGTTTACCCAATACGATATAAAGATGCTCGGCTACCATCGTTATTTTTCTCTCTCCATTCCAGCCACCATAAAACTTGTGTCATAGCAATCGACACCAAGAAAGCAGCAGCATTAAAACGTATGGTTTGGTAACACGTAAATACTCCTACATGTGCATAGTGCTTGAGTCAAAAAATAAAATAAACAATCGCTTTTTAAACATTACTCAAACGATAGCCACGCATTAGAAATGCTCGTGCATAAAGTAAGGTTTCTGCGATAATTGCTTCAATTTATTTATAACTACCGATGATAAAATCCACAGGAATAAACTCTAAAAATCCACTACATGGAGAGATTAATATGTGGAATAAACTCAATAAATCAATGATGTTCTGCCAAATGATGTTTGGCTTATCATTTTACGGGGTAATGGTTATCCTAACCCGTTTTTTTCTAGAAGATTTGGATTATAACGAAGCCGATACCATGATGGTGGTAGGAGCATTTTCATCCATTGGCCCCCTTTTTGCGATCGCTGGTGGTTTTATTGCCGATAAGTTCCTTGGCGCTTATCGTTCATTAACCATTGCCTACGGCGCTTTTGCTCTTGGTTACACACTACTGGTGCTGGGTGCCTCAACAACCAACGTCGCGATGGCATTAGCAGGCATCGCTTTAGCGAGCTACGCACGCGGATTAATGTCTCCTTCTTACCCCAGTTTATATAAACGCACTTTTAGCTCCCAAGAACATTTTGAAAACTGTTACCCTGTCAATTATTCGGTAAACAATGTGGGGGCACTACTTGGTCAATATTTATTCCCGATGTTTGTTTTAGTGATCGGTTTTCACGGTAGTTTTATGCTCTCAGCCATTTTGGCAGCGTTCGCCTTTGCCACTTTAATTGTGTTTAACAAATCATTAGTGAATGCTGCAGCTGAGATTGATCAAGCTCCCGTAAGCGTGAAAAACTGGCTCGCCTTTTGTGCAGTATCATGCGCGATGGTTGGGCTAGTTTTCTTCATGTTTTCTAATATGGACATCGGTCAAAACATCGTTTATGCCATTGGTGCGGCTGCCATTTTTTACTTCATCTTTTTGATGTTTAAAGCGAATCGATCCGATACCTTGAAAATGGGCACTATTCTTATCATGACGGTGCTCACCACCTGTTTCTTTGTCTATTACGGGCAAATGATGACCTCCATGACCATGGTAACCATTAATACGATGCGTGGTGACTTATTTGGATTAATTCCAATCGCTCCTGAAGCATCAATGGCGATGAACCCACTGTGGTGCATTGTTGCTGGGCCAGTCATTGCTATGACTTTCTCTTCACTGGAAAAGCGAGGCATTAATTTTTCAACAGCCACTAAAATTGGCTTTGCATTCATCTTTACCGCCATTGCATTTGGCATTTTAACCATGGCAGTCATGAATATTGGTGCTGATGTTGTCATCAGACCAGAAGTCTTTTTGGTGATCCACTTCTTCCAAGCTTTTGCGGAAGTCATTGTTGGTAGTTTAGTAGTGGCCTTCATTTTGTCAGTGGCTCCCAAGCACATCGAAAACTTTTCGGTTAGCCTCTTTTCAGTCGCCATCGCCTTAAGCGGCATTGTGGGTGCGGTGTTCTCAACCTCCATCGCATTAGAAAAAGGTCAAGTGATCAGTCAGCATATCGTCCAAAGCGTTTATGGCGACTACTTTAAAATGCTCACGATCTTAGCCGTAGTGATGGTAGCAGTGGCCATCGTCGCTTCATTGGTTGTTCGACAAATGCTTGAAGCATCAAAAATGAACGAACGGGATGAACTTACAGAAGTTGCACCTAACGAAGTTTAAACATCAGCAAAATGTGAGCATTATTAAGCCTCATACCATTATGCGTATGGGGCTTTTTATCTGCAAAGTTACATATTCCCATCTCTTCAAAGTAAAATAACGTAAATGATAGTTATTATCATTGAATCAATTGAGCACTCAGTTTAAGGTTATACCTACAAAAGACAAAACGGTAATCTAGAGACTAATGAAAAAAGAAACAGAACCTAAACGCTCTTTCTATCCACTCACGGTTGTGGGTAGTCAGCAGATTTCGCCTTCCCTGCAACGCATTACGTTACAGGGTGACTCAATTGAGCATTTTACACTTGAAAACGAAGGCGATTATATCAAGCTGTTGTTTAGTGAAGATGGTGGCACTGATTTGTCACGGTTAACCCCTGATCAGCGCCCAATAATGCGCACTTATACCATTCGAAGTTTTGATGCGACCAACAATCGCATTGAAATCGATTTTGTACGGCACGAAGCGGAAGATAAGCAGTGCGGATTTGCAGTCAGATGGGCGATGCATACGGCCATTGGTGATACAATTTCAATCGCTGGCCCAGGTAAAGCTCAAGGGTTGAATCCCAATGGGAAATGGTTTTTCTTAGCCGCTGACATGACCGCGATCCCTGCTCTTGCAGCTCAATTAAAACGCTTACCACGTGATGCAAAAGGTTATGCAGTAATTGAAATTGAGCATGTGGATGACAAACAGGCACTACAGGCTCCGGAGAACATAGAGATCTCTTGGGTCGTGAAAGACAGCAGCACCAATTTGGCGACTTCGGTTATCGAGAAAAATTGGCTGGGTGAGAATGGCTCGGTATGGTGTGCGTGTGAATTTGATACCATGCGCGCGCTAAGAGAGTATTTTCGCAATGAAAAAGAGATAGCCAAAGACTATATTTATATCAGCAGCTACTGGAAACGTGGCGTCAGTGAAGATGGGCATAAACAGCTCAAACAAACGGATGCACAAACTCAGTCATAAACAGCAATAACACAGTAAAAAGGTGACTTAATAGAGGTCGCCTTTTTCATTGAATGCGCTCAATTTTCAACGAACATAGCTTTAACAGACCTAGCTTTAACAAACCTAGCTTTAACGGACATAGCCTCAGCGGGCCACAGTGAGCTTGGCTAACGACTCAATACAAATCGCGTCATGTCGCCAGTATTCGATGCCACAATCGATCAGTTCACCCTGTTGATTATAATTAATGCGCTCAACGACCATCGCCGGAGTGCCTGATGTAGCGCGTAGCGCTTGCGCCATATGACCAAGCAAAGAGCTAGTGGTAATTCGATAACGGACTGTTTGATACTCCACGGCAAAATGGTCGCGATAAATATCCGTCAGTGATTGAGACAAATCGAAAGTCAGCAAGTTGGGAAACAATTCAGGGCGCACGTAATTCGTCACATAGACCACGGGGCGATCTTCTAAATAACGCACACGATCAATTTGGTAAACATCCGAAAATGGCTTTAATCCCAATAAGAGCGATGCTTGTTTATTGGCTAATAGCGCTTTTGCCCTCATCAGTTCCGTTTTTGGTACTCGGTTTTGTGCTAAAGCCATGTTGGTAAAATTCAGAGTTTGGGTTGGGTCGTAACGTATCGGCTCGGGAGAAATAAACCAACCTCGCCGATCTTCTCGGTAGATCTTGCCATCCGCTTCCAACAGAGACAAAGCCTCACGCAGGGTAACGCGTGTGGTATTAAACGACTCTGCAAGTTTTCGTTCAGAAGGTAATTTTTGACGAGGGGCAAGCATGCCAGCATCGATTTGTTCAACAATCACATCTTTAATTTTTACGTACTGCACAACATCCACTCCCAGCCTAAATACGTGCATGCCAAATTTATAACAAACTGATACCGTATTATTTGCATTCTATGTCGAACAAGATTAATGTCATAGCCTGAATCGCAATAACATTGACGTTAATTTTTATACCGCCTAGCTTTTGGGCGGTATTTCTTTTTGGAGTATTAAAAATGTCAAACTTAGCACCTGTCTTAGTTTCAAGCCTTGATATGGACAGAATATCCGCATTACTGGATGGCATGCCTAAACTAACGCCAGAGTTAGAAAAGCTCGAGGCTGAGTTGGATAGAGCCACCATTGTCGCCCCACAAGAGATGCCAAATAATGTGGTGAGCATGAATTCGACCGTACGCTTCAAGTTTATCGACAGTGATGAAGTGATCGAAAAAAATCTTGTGTATCCGCATGAAGTGAAAAGCAGTCAAGATATCTCTGTTTTTGCCCCAGTAGGCAGTGCATTGTTGGGCCTAGCTGTTGGTCAACAGCTCAGTTGGCCAATGCCAGGTGGTAGAGAAAGAGTGATTGAGATTCTTGATGTAGTTTATCAACCTGAGCGTGACGGTGAATTCAACCGCTAACGAATCTATTTGTTGGTGTGGAGGTCGATATCATCACTCCACACCCCAAGCCACATCATTGTAAATAATTATGCGACCAAAATATCTTTAAGTTCGTGCAATGAACGCACATGGTAGTGTGGCTCGATACCCTCAACAGCACTTGCGCCAGTAGAGTTTAGCCAACAGGTCTCAATACCAAAATTCAAGCCACCTAGAATATCGGAATGCGGGTTATCCCCTACCATCAATACACGATTTTTAGCAGGGTTGCCCATTTTGTCTAACGCGTAGGCAAAAATCCCGTGATCGGGTTTCGCTACACCAACCTCTTCTGAAATAATCACGTGGTCAAAGTATTCACTCATCCCCGTTCTTTGCAAACGAATCGCTTGAAGTTCGGTAAAACCATTAGTAATGATGCCAAGTTTCGCTCGACCTGTAAGGGCATCCAATAACTCTTTTGCTCCTGGTAGTGGAGTGCAGATATCAGCCATGGCTTCAAGAAATGCGCTGTTTAATTCCGTGGTTGTCGTCGCGAGCTTTTCTGCCCACTCTGCAAAACGAGTATGCTTCAACTGCGCCGCCGTGATATCACCATTTTGGTAATCGACCCACAGTGGTTTATTAACTTCTTGGTACTGCGCAAAATCTTGTTCAGTAAACAACACTCCTTTGCGCTCAAACATCAGCTGCATACCTTTGAAAGCATCAAAATGAAACAAGGTCTCGTCAGCGTCAAATAAAATCCAGTCGTACTTCATGATCTCTCCTCATAATGTTCGGGCTAGTTTAGATTGTTTTTAGTTAAATGATAATCTCTATCAGAAGAAACTTTTAAAATTCAATGTGATAACGAATCTAATCGTCCCTGTAATAAAAAAGGCTCCAATGAGCCTTTTCTTATGCTTAATATTGCAAATTATGATGCTTTTTCAGCTTCGTTAACCATAGAAAGCGCCAATGCTTCGGCCGCTTTAATACCATCAATGCCTGCTGATAAAATCCCGCCCGCATAACCTGCACCTTCACCTGCCGGATAAAAGCCTTTCAGGTTGATGCTTTGGAAATCTTTACCCCGTTTAATGCAAATGGGTGATGACGTGCGAGTTTCTACTCCAGTTAACAAACCATCCTCAGAGGCAAATCCTTTGATCTGCTTATCAAACGCTGGGATCGCTTCACGAATGGCTTCAATGGCAAAATCAGGCAACGCTTTTGAAATATCTGTCAACTTGATGCCGGGTGTAAAAGAGGGTTCGACATCACCTAACGCACTCGGATCACGACCTTGTAAAAAGTCACCAATTTTTTGTGCTGGCGCATCGTAGTTTTCGCCGCCAAGTTGATAAGCTCGTGATTCAAGTTCACGTTGGAAGCGCACGCCCGCTAGCGGATCACCGGGATAATCACGTTCAGGATCAATACCCACTACAATCGCACTGTTAGCATTACGTTCTGCGCGAGAATATTGGCTCATGCCATTGGTCACAACGCGCCCCTCTTCAGAAGTAGCCGCCACTACCGTGCCACCGGGGCACATGCAGAAGCTATAAACGGTGCGGCCATTCTTACAGTGGTGAACCAATTTGTAGTCCGCCGCGCCAAGAATGGGGTTACCCGCATTCGAACCAAAACGCGCTTCATCAATCATTGATTGTTTATGTTCAATACGGAACCCTACTGAAAAGGGTTTGGCTTCCATATAAACGCCACGTTCATGCAGCATTTCAAAGGTATCACGTGCACTATGACCGACCGCAAGGACAACATGACGCGTTTTAATTTCCTCACCATTTGACAGCGTAAGCCCGGTAATTTGCCCTTCTTCGATGTGAATGTCATCAACGCGAGTACTAAAACGAATTTCACCGCCTAATTCGATGATTTTGGCACGCATTTTTTCAATCATGGTCACCAATTTGAACGTACCAATATGCGGCTTGCTCACGTACATGATTTCAGCAGGTGCGCCCGCAGCGACAAATTCTGTAGTGACCTTACGGCCATAGAAGTTAGGATCTTTCACTTGGCTATAGAGTTTTCCATCAGAAAAAGTCCCCGCTCCACCTTCGCCAAACTGCACGTTAGATTCAGTATTCAATGTACGTTTACGCCAAAAACCAAAGGTATCTTTGGTGCGTTCGCGCACTTCTTTACCACGCTCGACAATGATTGGGTTAAACCCCATTTGAGCAAGAATCAGTCCTGCGAATAGACCACAAGGGCCAAAGCCTATCACCACTGGGCGCTCAGTAAGATTCGCTGGCGCTTGAGCAACGAATTTGTACTCCATATCCGGCGTCACTTTCACATGCGGATCATCAGCAAACTGAGCAAGCAACTCCGTTTCATTCTCCACGCTCACATCTAGCGTGTAAATCAGCATGATTTTCGTTTTCTTACGAGCATCGTAGCCACGTTTAAACATATTGAATGAAAGAACTTGTTCATCAGCAATACCAAGTTTTTCAGTAATAGCAGCAAAAATTGCCCCTTCCTCGTGGTCCAAAGGAAGTTTAATTTCGGTTAAACGTATCATGTCGGTGTCTCGTTTTAGTCGGTGTCTTAGCCAAAGCCGCAAGCGGCCCGCTCACAATGGCGCGCATTTTACGGGAAATGGCGTTATCTGTCATACTAAATCCCGAATTCATCACACGTTACGCTAGATATTCATAGCGTTGGATGTTGAAATTTAACTTGGGATGCGTATTATCCCCATTCTTCATTTTTGACTAACTAAGAGCTGATCATCATGGCGTTTGTCGTAACGGATAATTGCATCCAATGTAAATTTACTGACTGTGTCGCGGTATGCCCTGCAGATGCCTTTCACGAAGGCCCCAATTTTATGGTGATCAACCCCATTGAATGCATTGATTGCGGTTTATGTGTTCCTGAATGTGCAGCTCAAGCTATCTTTCAAGAAGATGAACTCCCAGAAGATCAGAAGATTTACATCGAACTCAATGCTGAGCTTGCCGACATATGGCCGGTGCAAACCGAAGTCAAACCAGCCATGGATGATGCTGAAAAATGGAATGGCGTGCCAAACAAACTGGGGATGTTAGAGAAGTAGTCTTTTCTTCTTATAACTAAGCGTTATAAAAAAAGCGCAAACACGGCATCCGTTATCACGCTTTTTGACGACAATCCAAAGCAACAACTTTCAAGCTTTACTTATTGATCGAGTGATCTTGGTTTGATCTAGTGATGTTGGCGGCGCAGGTTATCCAAAATAATACCCGTAGCCATTGCTACGTTAAGTGACTCAGCTCCCCCGAAGGCGGGAATGGTGATTTTGTCGGTGACATATTGAGCCGCTTCGGCACGAATACCATGCGATTCACTGCCCATCAATAAAATCCCTTCTGCTGCAAATTTCGTATGATGAACGTTCTCACCTTCTAAAAAAGCCCCATAAACAGGTAGATTTGAACTCTGTAAATAAGCGCTCAAATCCACTTGGCTCACCGTAACACGCCCAAAGCTACCCATGGTGGCACTGATGGTCTTTGGATTGTATGGATCGGCGCAATCGTGGCTAGCGACAATGTGTTTAATGCCATACCAATCAGCGACACGGATAATCGTCCCTAAATTACCGGGGTCAGAAACACCATCGAGAGCGATCATCAATCCTTTCGCTTCAGGCACCGTCACTTCGGGGATCTCAACGACTGCGATTGCCGCATTATTGCTCACCAAAGTGCTGGCTTTGGTTAAGTCATCTAATGTGGCCTCAATGCATTCAAAAACACTAAGCTCAACGCGGTTTTGTGCGATAAACTCCGCAGTGGCAAAAACCTGCTTTACCGTCAGTTGGCTGTTAATCAATTCCAACACGTTCTTTTCGCCTTGCACTAAAAACAGGCCATGAGCCTTGCGCTGTTTCTTTTGGCCTAAAGCACGAAGTAGTTTCAGTTGGTTTTTTGAAATCATAAAATATCCGCAGTGAGGTAAGGTTGGCCTAGTAAAAACGCCGCATTATAGAGTAAAGGCCGCCAGAGCTAAAGCAGTGTAAGTCGAGTTTCAATACCATATGTTCAGTTACTAACAAACAAGGAAATCCATATGAAACGTTTTCTTCCCTCTTCCGTTATGTTAACCCCCTTTGTCGTCAAGCATTATGATCAACAAGATAGTGATCAACTTGAAGATGATCATCATAAAGAGCCCAACGACAATGACACAAAAGAGAACGAAGAATCGAGCTAAAAGCTCAGACATTAGTTTATAATCCACTCATTAAATAACTTTACAACCCATTTTTTGACGTTATTATCGCGACGCAAACGTTTCCCCAACCCGTACAATACTAAATAATGAGGGTTTTATGCTGCCTGATATTGAAATTTGCCGCGCCACTTCATTAACCTCCATAGAGGCTATCGCTAACAAAGCAGGATTCACCGCCAGCGAATTCCACAGCCAAGGCCGCTTTAAGGCGAAAATTTCATTAAGTTGCCTTGAACGTTTGCAAACACAAACGGTTGGAAAGTTAATCCTTGTGACTGCCATTACCCCAACGCCATTAGGGGAAGGAAAAACCGTCACGACCATAGGCCTATCACAAGGAATGGCAAAATTGGGTCATTCGGTGATGGCATGTATTCGTCAACCCTCAATGGGACCAATCTTTGGTGTTAAGGGCGGAGCCGCTGGCGGCGGTTATTCACAAGTGGCACCAATGGAAGAGCTCAATTTGCATCTCACTGGCGATATCCACGCCGTAACAGCCGCGCATAACCTTGCGGCAGCGGCGATAGATGCCCGGATCTATCACGAACAGCGCCTTGGTTATGACGATTTCGAGCAGCGCACCGCAATGAAAGCACTGCGTATCGACCCGAATAATGTGGTTTGGAAGCGAGTGATGGATCACAACGATCGCGCACTGCGCATGGTCACCGTGGGCCGAAATGAAACGGATAAATCAATCAATGGCTTTGAACGTGAAGACGGTTTTGATATTTCAGCGGCTTCTGAGCTGATGGCGATTCTTGCATTAGCCAAAAACTTAAACGTTCTGCGTCAACGGATTGGGCGGATTGTCGTCGCCTATAGTCACCATGGTACACCGATTACCACCGAAGATTTACAAGTCGCTGGGGCGATGGCTGTCAGTATGAAAGAGGCGATTGAACCTACATTAATGCAAACGTTAGAAGGCGTACCGACACTGATTCACGCCGGGCCTTTTGCCAATATCGCGCACGGTAACTCTTCTATTATCGCTGATGACATCGCCACAAGGTTAGCCGAATTTACTGTAACAGAAGGCGGCTTTGGCTCTGATATGGGATTTGAAAAGGCGTGCAATATTAAAGCCGCGACATCTGGGAAAGCGCCAGATTGCGCCGTTATCGTCACCACACTTCGCGGCTTAAAAGCGAACTCTGGTCTGTATGAATTGCGTCCCGGCCAACCAGTTCCCGACACTCTATTTCAGCCAGACCATGCCGCGCTGGTGTCCGGTTTTGAAAATCTCAAATGGCATATTGAGAATGTGAGTAAGTATGGAATACCCGCCGTGGTTGCCATTAACCGCTTTCCACAAGACAGCCAAGAAGAGCTTGAGCAGCTCACAATGATGATTCACGCACTACCCTACCAGGTTGAGGTTGCACTGAGTGAAGGTTTTGCTCTTGGAGGAGAAGGGACGACTGAGCTTGCTTCCAAAGTCATTAAGCAGTGTCAAAAAGTGAGTACGTTCACACCGTTATACCAAGCACAGCAGACGATCGAAGATAAGATCAACGCCGTAGCGAAAAAGGGCTATGGCGCGGCAAGCGTCACTTTTAGTGATAAAGCACGACGTCAAATGCACAACATGCAAGAGCAAGGTTACGGGAAGCTTGCTGTCTGTTTGGCGAAGACGCCGCTTTCAATTTCAACCAACGCTGCGATTAAAGGCGCACCAAAAGGTTTTGATGTACCGATCCGCGAATTAAAGCTCTGTGCGGGTGCTGGCTTTATCTATGCGCTATGCGGCAACGTGATGACCATGCCGGGTCTTCCTGAAAAACCCGCCTTCATGTATTTAGACATTGATTCTAAAGGAAATATTATCGGCCTAACCTGATATTATTGTTCGAAATTAACCTTTATGAGCGCAAATCTTCGGGCTCATAAAGGCTTTCTTCACGCTATTTGTTTTCTTTCTCTGTAATTTTTTGCGCTTTTCACCGTTCTTTACCAGTATCAATAAAAAATAAGTAAGGTCGGTTATGAAACGTTTTACTCCCTTTATATTCTCAATAGCGCTTATTGTGCCTATTCTGTTTTCGCTATTTAGCCAAGCAGAAACTCAGTCTAAAACCATGCCCAGCATTGGTAATCAGCAAATCGCGACATTAGCTGGGGGCTGTTTTTGGTGTACAGAATCTGATCTTGAAAAACTCAACGGTGTCATTAGCGTTGTTTCTGGTTATGCGGGTGGCAGCCTTGAAAATCCAACCTATAAACAAGTCTCATCAGGAAAATCGGGCCACATTGAAGTGATTCAAGTGACCTTTGATCCGCAAGTTGTCAGCTACGAAAATGTATTGGATCATTTTTTCCGCCACATTGATCCAACGGATGATCAAGGCTCGTTTGTTGATAGAGGCCCACCGTATCGGCCTGCCATTTTTTATCACAACAGTGAACAGAAGCAGACCGCGCAGCGCTTTATGCAAGAAATCGATGCGCTAGGGATCTTCAAAAAGCCGCTCAAAACAGAGCTGATTCAATACAGCCAATTTTGGCCTGCTGAAGAGTACCACCAAGACTTTTATAAAAAGAGCAAAGTACGTTACACCTACTATCGTCATGCTTCCGGACGTGACCAATATCTTGATACCATCTTCGGTAAAGACCGTAATGAGCATCCAAAAACCTTACGTCAATTGCTCGAAGCGCAAAAAATGCAAAACAACGTTAAGGTATACACCAAACCTTCTAATGAAAAGATACGCGCCAAATTGACTGATTTGCAATATTACGTGACGCAAGAAGAAGGTACTGAACGCGCATTTAACAATGAGTATTGGGATAACAAAGCCGATGGTATTTATGTCGATGTGGTCAGCGGAGAGCCATTATTCTCTTCTACCGACAAATACCGTTCTGGTACAGGCTGGCCCAGTTTTACTCGGCCAATTAATGAAGCGTATATTGCGACCAAAAGCGATTCTCGGCTTTTTTATACCAGAACCGAAGTGCGCAGCCGTTTTGCAGATTCTCACCTAGGTCATGTCTTTGAGGATGGACCAGCACCAACCGGCTTACGCTACTGCATGAACTCTGCCGCGATGCGATTTGTACCAAAAGAGGCGATGCAAGCTGAAGGCTATGGCGAGTACTTGGTTCTGTTTAAATAAAATTTGGCTCTGTTTCAATAAAGAGTGCGTGGTAAAACGAAAAAGCCCTCGGCTTCACTTGCGAGGGCTTTTTTAGTTGATCAACATTAATCGATGGACTCAACTGAGATTCGATTAATGTAAACCATGGAAAAATTCGGCGCGGGTGGCAGGGTTAGATTTAAAAATACCGCCTAATGCTGTGGTGGTCGTTTCACTGGTCGCATCCATGACACCACGTGACTTAACGCAGTAATGAGTGGCATCAATGGTGACCGCGACATCGTCCGAACCGAGTAAGGTTTGCAAAGCCACCAGAATCTGCTGTGTCATTCGCTCTTGAACTTGGGGGCGCTGAGCAAAAAAACGTACAATACGGTTAATCTTAGAAAGACCAATTATCTTGCCTCTTGGGATATACGCCACCGCAGCTTTACCATCGATAGTCACTAGATGATGCTCACAGGTGCTGGTCACGGTAATCTCTTTTACGCGCACCATTTCACTGACGTTCATCTTGTTTTCGATCACAGTAATTTTGGGGAAGTTTTGATAATCGAGGCCAGAAAACACTTCATCCACATACATTTTCGCAATTCGATGGGGCGTCTCTTCTAAACTGTCGTCGGTCAGGTCAAGACCGAGTAGTGTGAGGATCTCACGCATATGGTGTTCGATTTTTTCTTTCTTTTCTTCACGAGTAACCTCATTTGGACGCATAGGCGTTTCCAAACCTCGGCTCTCTAGCGCATCTTTGACCAACTTTGCTGATTCGCTAAGACCTAGCATTCCGATTCCTCTTACTTTTTACCCCTTTCGGATGGCAGACAAGGATACTCGGAATTTTGAATAATTACATCCATATTTTAAGGATGGTCATTATTGCCCGTAAGCAATGTATGATAAAGTCCTCGCAAAGAAAAAAGCTATAGGAACCGACCATGGGCTGTTGTGATTCACCGGGCTTAATGCCTATCGAACAAGCGTTAGAGACAATGCTAGCGAATATCAAACCCATCCAAACGACGCTGAAACTACCGCTAGCCGACGCGTTAGGCTATGTGTTGGCTGAAGAGTTACTCTCACCCATTTTTGTGCCGCCTTTCGATAACTCAGCGATGGATGGATACGCTATTCGATTAGCTGATCTGCAACAGTCAACCACCCTGCCGCTGGCTGGCAAATCTTTTGCCGGTCTTCCATTTGAAGGGCCGTGGCCAGCCAACAGTTGCGTGCGAATTATGACTGGCGCGAAAATTCCAGCTGGTTGCGACGCGGTGATCATGCAAGAGCAAACGACCGAAAACGAAAATGGTATCTGCTTTCTACAGCCGAATGCAAAGCCTCAGCAAAATATTCGCCCCACTGGTGATGACATCAAACAAGGCGATGTAGTGCTACATAAAGGGGCTCGCTTGACTTCGCGTGATATCCCAATGATTGCCACACTCGGCATCAGCCATGTGACCGTTTTTCGTAAACCCAAAGTGGCCTTTTTCTCAACTGGAGATGAGCTAAAACCACTCGGTGAACCTCTTGCTGAGGGGCAAATCTATGACAGCAATCGTTATGGCATTAAACCATTAATTGAGAATTTTGGTTGTGAAGCGATTGATCTTGGGATCATTGCTGATTGCCCTGCCACTTTAAAAGCTACCTTTGATAAAGCTCAACATTTGGCCGATGTGGTTATTACTTCTGGCGGCGTAAGTGTAGGCGAAGCTGACTATACCAAAGATATTTTGCAAGAACTCGGAGAAATCGGTTTTTGGAAACTGGCAATAAAACCGGGCAAACCGTTTGCATTTGGAACATTAGATCATGCTTGGTTCTGTGGCTTACCTGGCAACCCCGTTTCAGCCGTATTAACCCTATACGTCTTGGTGCAACCTATGCTGGCTAAATTGGCTGGACACACTCACTGGAAAGCACCGGAGTCCATTCCAGCCATCACTAAAAATGCCTTTAAAAAATCACCGGGCCGTACTGACTATCAACGCGGTATTTACACAATTGAAAATGGCCAGTTTGTTGTTGAAACTACCGGAAACCAAAGTTCGGGGGCATTTCGTTCGATGAGTCTCGCCAACTGTTTTGTGGTGTTAGAACAAGATCGTGGCCGAGTGGAAGTGGGCGAAACCGTCAATATCCAACTTTTTAATCCCAGCTTGTATTAAGGATCACTATGGAGATCCTATCTGATCAAGAGCTACTGCGTTACAACCGACAAATCATTCTCAAACAGTTTGATTTTGAAGGACAAGAAGCACTTAAACAAAGCTCTATTTTAATTCTTGGCGCAGGAGGATTGGGCTGCGCTGCAAGCCAATACCTTGCCACGGCAGGTGTTGGTTCACTCACGCTCATCGATGATGATGTGGTTGAGCTCTCTAATTTACAGCGCCAAGTGCTGCATAGTGATGCCGATATTGGACGTAAAAAAGTAGACTCAGCGGCAGAGTCACTGCGTATGCTTAACCCGTATTTAACGGTAAATACCGTTGATCAACGCCTTGAAGATGCACAATTGAAAGCATTAATTGAACAGCATTCTTTGGTGCTGGATGCATCAGATAACCTTGATACTCGTAACCAATTGAATAAACTCTGCTTTCAAACTAAAACACCACTGGTATCTGGTGCTGCGATTCGTATGGAAGGGCAAGTCAGCGTGTTTATGTATCAACACCCAGACGAGCCCTGTTACCAATGTTTAAGCGCTCTTTTTGGTAGTAACGTACTCACTTGTGTCGAAGCGGGCGTAATGGCCCCTGTCGTCGGGATTATTGGCGCGGTACAAGCGATGGAAGCGATCAAAGTGATCGCCCAATATGGGCAGGTAAAACAAGGCAAAATTTTGATATTGGACGCTCTTTCAATGACGTGGAGAGAAATGAACTTAATCAAACTCGCTCACTGCCAGACTTGCCAGTAAATGAACGGCAAAGACTCAATAATATCTTTCTCGTTCGTCCACCGCATCAGCCCACACAATAGGAGAGTTAAACTCATGTCACCACTCGTCTCCCCCCAATGGCTAGCACAAAAGTTAGGCGACCCGCGCACCGTTATTCTTGATTGCAGTATTGAATTCCAAATTCCCAGTGAAACTGAGAAAGATACTCTGCATAACATTCCCGGCGCTCGCCGCTTTGATTATGATGGTGAATTTTGTGACCTACAATCGCCACTACCTCATATGATGCCTAGTGAAGAGCGCTTTAATCAATTAGGACAATCGATCGGTTTAAACCACGATTCGATCGTCGTTGTCTATGACAATAGCGGAACGTTTGCATCACCGAGGGCATGGTGGATGCTCAAAGCGATGGGACATGCGTCGGTATACGTTCTTGATGGTGGATTAACCGAATGGAAACGCCAAGGTTTACCCGTTGTAAAAGAGTACACACACGCCTTTAGACACGGAAACTTCCATGGCACGCTCGATCCTCGCTATTTTGTGAACGCAGACTATGTGCTTGCACAAATAGAGAACCCAGAGAGCTTAACTGTTGATGCACGTTCACAAGCCCGTTTTTTGGGTCAAGTGAAAGAACCAAGAGAAGGCGTACGTAGCGGCCATATTCCTCACTCTATTTGCTTACCTTTTACAGAGTTGATGAATGGGCATAAGCTTAAATCACCGCAAGATCTACAACCTATTATTCAAGCAACGCTGACTGCTGGAAAAGAGCAATACATTTTCAGTTGTGGCTCAGGCGTAACCGCCTGCATTGTGCTGCTGGCTGCGCAAATTTGCGGCTACGAAAAACTGTGCGTTTACGATGGTTCGTGGACAGAATGGGGGCAGCGCACTGAGCTGCCTATTGAGCTTTAGTCTCTGAATCAAATCCCCACCATTGTGGGGATTTGATCATGTTTTACAAAGCGTGCTATTTCAACTCATCAGCCATTGCTTTGATCAATTCACCTGAAGGATCACCTGAAAGTTCCCATGTAAAAATTCCCCCTAGCTTCGCTGATTTTGCCCATTTGGCTTTGGCGCGCACTGAACGTTCATCTTCATACGAGATAAATACTTTCTTTTCTGCATTCCATAAATATGGTGCTTGCGATTCTTGATCGTAACCATATTGATACCCTTGTGCCGCGCGATAATTTTTCATCAAATCCCAGAACATGAAATAGCCATTTTCACCGGTCCCAAACGGCGCTCCCTGCTCAGACACAAGATCAGCCGTAGGCAAACCACCCTCATAATCTTGAGTGCCTTGCCAACCACGTCCATAAAACGCCGCGCCAATAACCAATTTCTCGCTTGGTATACCCAATTCGATCATTTGATTGATAAACACATCGGCTCCCATTCCCCACCAACTGCGATCCGTCGCATGTAAATTGGTTAAATGGCCCGTTTGCGTTCCCCAACCACCCAGAAAATCATAAGTCATCGCAAACATATTGGTTAAATAAGGGGATACGGCGGGCCAATCTATCTGAGCCGCTTTCGCTCCAACACCAACAGCAGTAGAAAGTTCATAGTGGCGAGCCGTCTTTTTACTCAACGCATCCAAATCAGCACGTAATGTTTTCATCAGCTCGGTATAGGCCTGTTTTTCTGCTTCTTTTTGTTCGTCGGTTAATTTCGTATCCGGATTCCAAGGCGAAGTAGTTAAACCGCCACCACCCGGATATTCCCAATCGATATCGATACCGTCAAAAAAGGCGTACTGCTCTATAAGTTCAACCGCTGTTTTGGAAAAATGCTTGATCGTAGCAGGATCTTTTATCATTGCGTGGAACGGTTCAGACATTGTCCAGCCGCCAAATGAAGGCAGAATCTTAAGCGTCGGATAGTCTTTCTTCATTTGTGCAAGTTGAGCGAAGTGACCTTTGTAAGGAACTGGTACATTGACTGCGCCAAACTCTTTTTCTAGTGCGGATTTAGTATCAACAACAATCGCACTAAATGGTGCTTTTCCTTCACATTGCTTAGCGATTTGCTTTTGTACGGTTTCACTGGCTCCAGAATGGGGGCCACACATACTCAAAAAGGCGTAAATAACATGAGTCAAGTTCTCTGCTGGAATATCTTTAACTGTGTAGGGGTTTTGCTCATTTTCATATTGCCAATCAGCAAAGTAGCCCGCCACGACGGGTTTGGTTGTCTCTGCGGTGGCGTTAAATGACGCAACAACGAGAAGGGCGATCATCAACTTGTTCATAAGTTTCTCCTTGGGTTTGCGTCAATACAGCAGAGAAATATATTTTAAGTTTCAAAATAATCAGCCAATGCGAGCCAAACTCAGATCTTAAAATCACGTTACAGTTATTGCAGATTAATTTATGAGCCTAAATTCACTAACCTGAATCCACTAACCAATGACGGTTTGTATCTGCTCATCTAAATTCAATACCGTTAACGCGTTGCTTACGCTGGTGGCAATCACATCAATTGCACCGGTGCGTAGCGCCCCAAGCAGCGCTAAAGGTTTGCTGTTTTCAGCCGCGATAGCGATCACCTCAGCAATCGGTCGAAATTCGTCAATCCCTAAGCCAATCACACGATCGCTCATCACCGTATTGGCAGCTTTACCGTGGATATCAAAAAAATCATAACCAGCGAAATCCCCTACCACACCTTGCTGTAAACGCGACTGCACCACTTCATCGGCGGTAAACCAACCGAGGTCGACCATGTAGCTGTTTTCACTCATATCCCCAATACCCACTAACGCAATGTCTGCCTTACGTGCTAAATCTAAGGTTTGTTTGACGGTTGCATTTTGCATAAACGCTAATTTTTGTTCGCGATTTTCAGCATAGGCAGGCGCATAAAGCGTTTCAGAGCTTCCACCGTATTTTTTGGCCAGTTGCCGACAGATATGATCCGCATTAAACATCCCACCTCTTGGGTGAATGCCACCAATACTACAGACAAACTTACACTCTCGCGGTGTGATCACGCCAATATGACGCGCAACGGCCGATACATTTCGGCCTTGACCAACGGTCACAACCATGCCGTTTTTTAGCGTACTGGTCAGGTAACTGGAAACCAACCCCGCCACTTGTTGGCGCTGCAACTCTTCGCTAGGTTGGTCAAGTGCAACCAGCGCACGTTTGACGCCAAAGCGTTCAATCAGTCGCTGCTCAATTTTGGCACTAAAAACAGGGTGATATTTCACCGTAATTTCGACAATCCCTTCATCGCGTGCCTGTTTAAGCATTCGTCCTACTTTGGCTCGTGAAAGAGAAAACTTTTTCGAAATCTCTTCTTGAGTTGCACCATCTTGGTAATAAGCCACTGAAATTTCAGTTAATAAGTCAGTATTTTCGATAGAAATATCTTGATTGGGAGTGGTCATACGGGATCTCATGGTCAATATTGTGCGCAGAATAACGACAATTGAGCATTTGCTCATTGACCTAGCATAGGTTAAGCCTCATTTACTTTGCAACATTTGCTCACGGAAATTACATTTTCTCACTCTAATCAATGCACAGTAACGTTCGCTTTCAACCCTTGATAAATCTAAGCAAACGTTTATTTATCAGCACTTAGATTAATTCACAAAAAAATAGTTGATTGATATCACTATAACCTCAGAACAGCGATTGACTTTCCCAGTGGATAAGATAAATATGGCTACATCATTTACTCAACGATCGAGCAAATGTTCAACGCAAATGTTCGGTCGCTGGAAATAATTGAGTTAGCTTTTCTGGCATGTGTAAGACATGACTATGTGATTGCTAACCCGCTTGCAAATGCCCAGCAAACTCAAAATCTGGCTTGGCCCAAAGAAATAGGATGATCGATATGAGCAATAAATTAGAGCAACTTCGTAAAATGACGACTGTTGTTGCTGACACTGGTGAAATTGACGCAATCAAAAAATACCAACCAGAAGATGCGACCACTAACCCATCTCTCATTCTTAAAGCGGCTCAAATTGCAGAATACGCGCCACTGATTGATGCTTCTATCGCATACGCAAAAACACAGAGCTCAGACAAGGCTCAACAAGTTCAAGATACTTGTGACATGCTTGCTGTCAATATCGGTAAAGAGATCCTAAAAACGATTCCGGGCCGTATTTCTACCGAGGTCGATGCTCGCCTCTCTTATGATATGGAAGGTAGCGTGACAAAAGCGCGCCAACTGATCAAAATGTACAACGATGCTGGCATTACTAACGACCGTATTTTGATCAAGCTGGCTTCAACCTGGGAAGGTATTCGCGCAGCAGAGATCCTTGAAAAAGAAGGCATCAACTGTAACCTGACTCTATTATTCTCCTTTGCTCAAGCACGCGCGTGTGCAGAAGCAGGCGTATTCCTGATTTCTCCATTCGTCGGCCGCATTATGGATTGGTATAAAGCCAAAGAAGGCCGTGATTTTGCACCGCAAGAAGATCCTGGTGTATTGTCCGTGACTGCTATTTACAATTACTACAAAGAGCATGGCTACAAGACAGTCGTGATGGGCGCAAGCTTCCGTAATATTGGTGAAATTTTAGAGCTAGCAGGCTGTGATCGTTTGACTATTGCCCCTTCTTTACTGGCAGAACTCGAAGCAGCTGAAGGTGAAGTGGTTGAAAAACTGGTTGACTCTCAAGGTAACAAAGAACGCCCTTCAGCAATGACCCATGCAGAGTTCCTATGGGAACATAACCAAGACCCAATGGCCGTAGAAAAATTAGCGGAAGGCATCCGTAACTTTGCCATTGACCAAGGCAAACTTGAAGTCATGATTGCAGCCAAGTTGTAATCCACTTACGAATTAAAATTTGGGGAACGATTAACGTTCCCCTTTCCTTTCTAACTCTATTATTTGTCGGTAATTATTATGGAACGTAAACAATTAGCCAATGCCATCCGTGCTCTTAGTATGGACGGTGTTCAACAAGCTAACTCTGGTCACCCTGGTGCACCGATGGGTATGGCGGATATCGCTGAAGTGCTTTGGCGTAGCCACTTAAACCATAACCCACAAAACCCACAATGGGCTGACCGCGA
>NZ_CAWNJO010000048.1:0-45174 GCF_963874835.1 Vibrio sp. V12_P9A6T4
GTGCTGCGAAGATAGCTTCATTTGCTGAACAAGATTTATCTGAAGCAAGCGCATTACTGAGAATTCCTTCAGTGTGAGATTTCACGCTGAATCATGTTTATTTCTTTTTGAGGATTATTGTTGTGACACGAATTATCGTAGTCGGTGGTGGCGCGGGTGGTTTAGAGCTCGCGACTAAACTTGGTCGCACTCTTGGCCGTAAAAATCGCGCAGAAATCACATTAGTGGATCGTAAAGCAAGCCACTTATGGAAACCGTTATTGCATGAAGTGGCAACGGGTTCATTAGATGAAGGAGTGGATGCGCTAAGCTATCGCGCTCACGCAAAAAATCATCGTTTTGATTTCCAAATGGGTAGTCTTGCTGATATCGATCGTGAACGCAAAGTGATTGTTCTTAGTGAATTGCAAGATGAGCATGGTGAATTGTTAATGCCAAGTCGTGAGCTTGAATATGACATTTTGGTGTTGGCAATCGGTTCAACGTCTAACGACTTCAATACTCCAGGAGTTCGTGAGCATTGTATCTTCCTTGATAGCCCTGAACAGGCAAATCGTTTTCGTACTGAAATGAATAATGAGTTTCTAAAACTTCATGCGAAAAATGGTAACGGTACAGTTGATATTGCGATTGTTGGCGCAGGTGCAACGGGTGTTGAATTATCTGCAGAGCTACATAATGCAGTAAAAGAGCTGCGGACTTATGGTTTTGGCGATCTTGATTCAAGCAAACTGAATGTCAACCTTGTGGAAGCGGGTGAGCGTATTCTACCCGCTCTTCCACCTCGCATTTCTAGTGCTGCGCATAGCGAATTAACGAAATTAGGTGTCAACGTTCGTACTGCGACTATGGTCACGCGAGCGGATAAGGATGGCCTAACAACTAAAGATGGCGAAAAGATTCCCGCTCAGATCATGGTGTGGGCTGCTGGCATCAAAGCTCCGGATTTTATGAAAGAGATTGCTGGTTTGGAAACAAACCGCATTAATCAGTTAGTGGTAAAAAACACCTTACAAACCACAAGAGATGACGATATTTTTGTGATCGGTGATTTAGCACAATGTACACAAGCCGATGGTTCATTTGTGCCACCTCGTGCACAAGCAGCGCACCAAATGGCAAGCCAAGCGTTCAAGAATATTGTTGCTAAGCTTAACGGGCGTGAGCTCAAACCGTATGTTTATAAAGATCACGGTTCGTTGGTTTCATTAAGTCGTTTTTCTACCGTTGGTAGCTTAATGGGTAATTTAACCAAAGGCTCGATGATGGTTGAAGGTCGTATTGCGCGAGTCGTGTACATTTCTTTGTATCGCATGCACCAAATGGCGCTGCACGGTATGTTCAAAACAGGGTTGATGATGTTAGTTGGCCGTATTAATCGTGTGTTGCGTCCAAACTTAAAGCTTCACTAATATTCCCAGCGTACTGGCCATAAAAAAGCCTCGCCTTTGTTAAAAGGCGAGGCTTTTTTTGTCATCCCACCACCACCGCCTTGGGCGATAGTGGTGGTTATATCAAATTCAAGTTATTTAATGGTACTTGAGCGATAAGTGTTATGTGTTAGCCAACTAGGCTGAGCATTGGTTGGTATTGAGCCATCTTGGTTAATGTTTGAGAAATGGAACGAATGTTGGTTCCAAATTCTCGTTGCATTTTCCCATGGTTTATCAGCATCGGCTGATTCATAAACGTAGACGCCGTGGTTGATTGCGCTTTCTTTTGCATAATCATTTGCGACCACAATAAGCGATGCATTGTTGTTGCCTTCGAGATCCGCCACAACAGGATATTCCCACAAGGTGTTCGACGAGTTAGCAATCGTTGCTAATACTGCTCCTGTGCGCCCATCAAGAATACGGACTCTCAGAAGATCTTGTACGATAACTTCATCAATGCCATCACCAGTGAAATCGTAAGCCGAGACACCAATTTTACCGCTGTTATAGTCATCATTTGCTACAGACCAAACTTTGCTACCTTGTGCATTATACATATCAACAGCATGATAACCTGCATAGACAATACCAGTGTTTAGGTAATTATCATTAATGCTTTCCCCAACAACAAACTGAACTGCATTAACGTGTTTTTTGAAGGTAAAGATAGGTTTTGGTTTGCTCCAAACATTTAAGCCTACCAGTTGGGTATTGCTTGGGACTGTGTATCGTTCAGTGGTTGCTTTGCTCTTCATGACAGGAACAGCATAAGGAATCGTTTTAGTTTTCCAAACAGGAGCTAGGTAAGAAACTGTTTTGGTATGCCAGCCAAAGAACCAGTAAGAAACTTGTTTTGTTCTCCACTCCAATCCAAGATATGGAACTTCTTTGGTTCGCCACTCTAATGCTGGGTATTTAAAGGCTGAGTCTTTTGAACCTAACGTTATTTTCGAACCATCATTGAGAGTGAATTCCATCTCGAGTACGCCATATGTCCACCACGTTTTATATTTGCCGTAGGTTACATCGACAGAGCGGACTTTGCTTGCATCAATAGTATGCAGTGAACCGCCTTGACCACCCACCATATTACTTGCTGTTGATCCAATAGCGTCAATCAGATCTCCTGAGCGGATTTTAAGTTGGTTGTCATCTGCTATTTTAACTGGATGGCTGTGATGTAAATGGGTATATCCATAAACAGGGGACTTAGCTATTTCATTGGTAGAGTTAGTTGCTGCATTACCAAGGAAATTAGAGATAGCTTGTACACCACCGCCTGGGTTTTCAAGGTTATTAACCTCCCATTTTACTGAGCCGTCATGCTCTAATACGGCAAAGCTACTATTTTGTGCAGAGCCTTTCGAGGCCGGAACTGATACCACAATTTCTGGTTTATTGTCGCTATCTAAGTTGGCAACGGAAGAAAACCAAACCGTATCATTCGCTTGATATTGCCAAGTAAATGAGCCATCGCTTTTATAAAGAGCGCCGTTTGAAAATACTTCTTGGATACCATCGCCATCCGCATCAAAGCTGATCGGTGATGGAGCCCACTCTAAACTAAATAGCAAACCAGTATCGTAATTATAAACACCATCGGCAGAGAGAATATCAATTGAACCATCATTGTTTAAATCAGATAGTGAAATTGCGCCAACCGAGCGCCATCCTGAAGCACTCTTCAGGATTTGTTTTTTTATCTGACCTTCATTATCTAATATATTGATGTAAGGGCTGATTGTGCTCGTTGTCACAATTTCAACTACACCATTACCATCAAGATCTGCAACAGCAGGAGAGTAGCGAGCATCGGCTATAATGCCACCATTATCGTACGACCAAAGCTCAGAACCATCGATACCACTTAGTGCCCTAACTAATCCACCTTGCGTATATTTATTACCTTCAAAAGTAATAACGATAATATCAGCGATATCATTCTCGTCGATTTTTCCATCACCATTATCATCATTTAACTGAGCAACGATAGGTGCCGCCATAACTTGGTTAGACTCAGGTTTAAATGAACTGCCTTGCCAAGACCATTTTAATTGGGTGTTTATCTCACTAGGGCTTGATGCGATTGCAATGTTACTTGCTGTGATACTGCCTATTGACAGTAGCCCGACCGCACATAACGAAAATTTAGAAGTCATTAGGTAACATCTCTCTCAGTATGTTTGTGTAAATTCCGATTTAAATTGATGTTGTTAACCTGTGCTCTACTTCAACGATAGGTATTACGGTAAATGAGTCGAACATGGCACAACACGAGATGGGGAGATTATCAAGACTTAATAAGAGGGATTCAATCTTACATGGCTCTCATAAATGAGAGGTCTTAAAAATGAAACACTCACTAATGAAATACATTGTCAGTTTAACTTTTAGAAGATCACGTACCCAAACCATTGGAACGGTCTGTAGGAGGGTTGTGTTATTGGTTTTAATAAGAATAGTTAACAACAGAATAGCTCTAACCGGTAAGGATATTAAATCAGTGAGCTAAGCTATATGAGAGATGAATAAAAGAAAAAACGCCCAGGCAGGGCGCTTTGTTAGGCTTTATTCTGCAACGCGGCGAACTTGAATGATCATTCCCATTAATGGATGGTCTAGATAGTGGGTTTCGTTGCTGCGCATACGGCGTTTTTGGTCCATCCGATAGCTCTTTAAAAACTCTTCCTTTTCCACTGTTGGGGAGATAGCTTCTAGGTTCCCCAGTTGAACCTCGGCATTTTGCTCTTCAGGTGTAATATCTAACTCCAATGGTTTACTTTGGAGCATGATTTCTCGCACACTCGGGGCTTTAAGGTCGAGCGTAGTTTCAGCATAAAGATAGTGCTGCACATAGATTTGTAATTTACCGTCGAGTTCGTAAAGGGGACTCGCGATGTTTTGTTCTAGCACACCGTTTACTGGCGATTCTTCTAGTACGGCTACTTTTTCACTGCCGTCAGTATTGAATTTAGCGGAGTAATCTTTACCCGCCTGAATATGGAAAATCGGCGCGGAAGCTCTGCCTTGATCGCCTTGACGCCAAGCCGTATGCAATAGCACTTCAAAGCCGGCGTGGTTTTTCAGTTTTTGTGCTTGGTCGTTAAGTTGGTAGTCGGAAAAAGGCAGCATTTTCACGCCTTTTTCTTGGCGATAGTTTAAGTCACTAAAACTGCCCGCGCGTTGAATATTGATTTCAGGCAATGAGTTAGGCCACGACTCACTGACCTTCTCTGCATCAATTGCACGCTTAAAAATGATCACTTCTATGTCAAATTGCCGTTGTGCCAGACTTGGCATCGAAATAAGCAAAAGTAGGAGTGGGATCAGTTTTTTCATTATGGCTCCATCATTTTTTGTGCGTAATTTATGCTCTAGGCATCAGGTTTTGTTGGAATTCGCTGAGCATACTCGACACAAATTGAATTCGTTCACGTCTATCAGCTAATGGTACAGCAAACTTAAACTTAGTTGGCCCTTCCATTGCAAATTTTTTCGGTTGTGATTGCAGAAGTCTAACCAAAAAGACGGGATTAATGTCAGCATCTGGATAGAACTCAATGTAGCCGCCTTTTTCATGCGCTTCGATTTTCTTCACTTTTATACGTGCAGCATCAATTTTGACTTCAGCAACGCCGAGTAAGTTATTTGCAGCATCAGGTAATTTACCAAAGCGATCAATCAACTCGACTTTGAGCTCGGCGAGCTCATCTCGGCTAGCGACACTCGCTATCTGTTTATACATGGAGAGGCGAGTATTTACATCAGGAATGTAATCATCGGGTAATAGCGCAGGCAAACGCATTTCTACTTCGGTTTGTTCACGAAGCAAATCGTCAAGAGAAGGTTCTCTGCCATTTTTTAATGCTTCAACCGCTTGCTCTAGCATCTCCATATAGAGAGTAAAACCAATCGATTGGATCTGACCGCTCTGTTCATCGCCCAATAATTCACCTGCTCCACGGATTTCTAAATCGTGCGTTGCTAGAGTAAAACCGGCTCCAAGATCTTCAAGAGATGCAATCGCTTCTAAACGTTTCACGGCATCTTTAGTGATGGCTTTAGGATGTGGAGTGAGTAAGTAAGCATAAGCTTGATGGTGAGAACGTCCTACTCGGCCACGAAGTTGGTGTAGCTGCGCTAAGCCAAGGTTATCTGCTCGGTCCATAATGATGGTGTTCGCGGTTGGGACATCAATCCCGGTTTCAATGATGGTTGTGCAAACCAATACATTGAATCGTTGGTGATAAAAGTCGTTCATCACTTTTTCCAGCTCACGTTCACGCATTTGTCCATGGGCGACGGTAATTCGAGCTTCAGGGACCAGCTTTTCTAAATCGGCGGCCACTTTGTCGATAGTTTCTACTTGGTTATGTAGAAAATAAACCTGTCCACCGCGCATGATTTCACGTAATACGGCCTCTCGAATCGTATTGTCATCATGTTGGCGTACAAAGGTTTTGATGGCTAATCGTCGTGCGGGTGGTGTGGCGATAATCGATAGATCGCGCATTCCGCTCATCGCCATGTTTAACGTGCGCGGAATCGGCGTTGCCGTTAGCGTGAGGATATCCACATCAGCACGCATCGCTTTCACTTTTTCTTTTTGGCGAACGCCAAAACGGTGTTCTTCATCAACGATCAAAAGACCAAGATCGCTAAATTTTAGCTCGCTGGAAAGCAGTTTATGCGTGCCAACCAAAATGTCGACTTTGCCGTCGGCGACATCTTGTAGAATCTGCTTTTGCTCTTTCGCTGATTTGAAGCGTGATAAAACTTCGACACGGATCGGCAGGTTAGCAAATCGGTCTCGAAAGTTTTCAAAATGCTGCTGCGCGAGTAAGGTTGTCGGCACTAATACGGCCACTTGTTTATTGTTGTCGGTACACACAAAGGCGGCGCGCATGGCGACTTCTGTTTTGCCAAATCCAACGTCACCACACACTAATCGGTCCATCGCTTTTTTCTGACACATGTCCGATAGCACGGCGTTGATAGCTGTATTTTGATCATCGGTTTCTTCAAATGGGAAACCTGCTTTAAAAGTCGCATATTGGCCACGATCCAGAGCGAACTTATAGCCTGGTTTGAGCTCTCGTTTGGCGTAGACATCCAGCAGTTCCGCAGCAACATCACGGACTTTTTCGGCCGCTTTTCGTCGTGCCTTGGTCCATGCTTCACCCCCGAGTTTATGCAATGGTGCGCTTTCTTCTGCGCCGCCAGAGTAACGACTAATGAGATTCAATGAAGCGACAGGGACATAAAGTTTGGCTTCGTTTTGATACTCAAGGGTGACGTATTCGGTCATCATGCCACCCGCTTCAAGCGTCTGTAACCCGAGATAACGGCCGATACCATGATCAATATGAACAACGGGTTGCCCTGGTTTGAGTTCAGCTAAGTTACGAATGACAGCGTCACTATTGGTGACTTTACGGTCTTTCTTACGGCGAAGAATGACACGGTCACCGAGTAAATCACTTTCGCAGATGAACGCTAAGTTAGCATTGTTATCAATAAAGCCGTGCTCAGATGCCCCTAATACGAGACATTGTTTTTCTTTTGCTTGGCACGCTTGCTGGAAGGTTTCTTTTTCGATAGGGCGCAGTTTTACGCGTTGCAATAGCTCTAGTAATGCTTCGCGACGGCCTTCTGATTCGACGGAAAAAATGATTTTCCCAGTGAAACTTTCACTAAATTGCCGAATGGCGGCTAAAGGCTCTTTATTTTGATGCATGACCGCCAAGTCGGGTAATGCACTGACCGCTAAATTGATCCGCCCTTGCTTTTCTGAAATCGGTTCTACACTGAGTTGTATCTGAGCCACGTTTTTGAAAAGACTGAAAAGCTCATCTTTTTTAAGCCACAATTCATGAGGTGGCAGCAACGGGCGAAGAGGGTCAACTTTACGCTGCTGGTAACGATATTCGACGTCGGTTAAAAACTGGTCAATCGCTGTTTCGATATTTCCTACGACAATTAGTTGGCTTTCTGGCGCGATATAATCGAACAAGGTTTCGGTGTGTTCAAAAAATAGTGGTTGCCAGTATTCAATACCGGCGGGCCAAATCCCCTTTGAGACTTGCATATAGACAGATTCTGGTTCGCGACGCGCTTCAAATCGTTGACGCCAGCGGGTGCGAAAATCTTCAATGGCACTTTCTGTGGTGGGAAATTCATGAGCAGGCAGTAAGCGTATCTCGCTGATCTCTTCAATTGAGCGTTGATTCTCAGGATCGAAGGTGCGTATGGTGTCGATTTCATCATCAAAAAAATCAATGCGATAAGGATCGCTGCTGCCCATTGGAAATAAATCAAGAATCGAACCTCGGCTGGCGTACTCGCCTGGGCCAAACACTTGATCAACATGACGATAGCCCGATTTTTCCAGCTGAAGACGCAGTTTATCTAAGGAAAACTGGTCGCCAGTTTTAACCATCAGGGTATGCTGTAGCAGAAATTCTCGCGGCGTCTGACGCTGCAATATGGTGCTCACAGGCACAATGGTAATGCCTGCTTTCAAGCTCGGTAATTGATACAGGCGCGCGATGCGATCAGAAATGATCTCTTGATGAGGCGAAAAACTATCATAAGGCAAAGTTTCCCAATCAGGAAACAGCGCCACTTCGGCGTCACTAAACTGCTCAATTTCGTGCTGCAGCTTTAAGGCGGTTTGAGGATCAGGTACAGCCAGTAAAGTGTGGCTATTATGCTGGTTGGCCAGCTCTGCAATTGCCAACGCAAGGCTTGCACCACGTAGGTTACCAATGTGTTTTTTGTCGCCCGCGCCAGCAGGTTTAATCAGAGTCAGTAAAGAGTGTGTAGTCATGAGAACGCTTATGGTTTATTTCGGTCTAAAGAGCGTTGACGCAGCAATTTTTGCTGCTGGTACAGTGCGGCTTTAATCAAGAGATCTTGGTCAGTATCTCGCAGTAAATCGTATTTCATCGTGATGAGATAGTGTTGCTCGTCCGCTTGGCAATCAATCACCGAACTATAGCAATAAATAGCGGCTGCAGGGTGGTCCAAAAACAGTTTACAGCGGGCTTGGGTACCAATCTCTAGTGCATTTGGATAACGAAGAGAGAAGCGACTGGCACCAAATGTGCTGGTGATGAAGCGTGAATGTGGCTCATCTTGCTGTGACAGCATAAAGGTTAGCAACAAATTCAATTTCGAATTTTGAGTATCAAGTAACTGAACGACGTGCTTGAAATCACTATTTTTCAGTTCTAGTCGTGCACTTTCGGTGAGTGCATCCAACTGGCTAAACTCACTGGCCACAATAAATGGGGCAGGAATCTCCGCTTCAAATATTGATTGGGAAGGTAGCATAAATGTGTTGTCTAAAAGTTCAATATTGGTTGTCAGTCCATAGTGAACCGTAAAAAATTCTTGCTCGGTCATAAAGGCATCCTTCTCATCGCTTTGTTGATTATCGTCATACCGGCGAACTAATCAAGGTATGTCCTTGTTATCGAGTCTATTTAACCGATTTTTGGCAAATTAAAGCTACAACCTTCCACCGTTTCTCGTTACAGTACTGAGCATCACTTTTAGGCGGTTTTTCTTATGTTTCATCCTATTTCGGCGTTCATTGGCTTGCGTTATTTACGTGGGCGATCCGGTGATAGATTCAGTCGATTTGTCTCTTATATGTCTACGGCGGGGATAACCATTGGCGTGATGTCACTGGTGACGGTGCTTTCGGTCATGAATGGTTTTGAATCCCAGCTCAAAAATAGAATCTTAGGTGTGTTGCCTCAGGCTGTAGTTTCGCAAAACGGCGATCGCACTTTGCTCACGCAAGATGTGCCTCAATTCATTAGCCAGCTCTCTAGCGCCAGAGCGGCTGAACCGATTGTACGCAGTGAAGCGGTTGTTCAAAGCTCATCGCAACTGGCCGCAGGCTTGTTGGTGGGAATTGAACCTAATCAAAATGATCCGATTGCGGCGCACTTGATTGCGGGTCAAGTGAGTGCGCTCAAGCCGGGCGAATATCAACTCTTCCTTGGCCATTCACTGGCGCGGGCGCTCAACGTGACCATTGGCGATAAAGTGCGTTTGATGGTCACTTCAGCTAGCCAATTTACCCCCTTAGGTCGTATTCCTGCGCAGCGTAATTTTACAGTCGCAGGCATCTTCAATACGGGGTCTGATGTGGATGGACAGCTGATGCTGACGCACATCAAAGATGCAGCGCGATTGCTTCGTTTACCATCAAATACTGTGTCGGGATGGCGGCTCTTTTTTGATGATCCTTTTGTGGTCGCAGACCTAGCTAGCGCACCTTTGCCTGGGGGGTGGCAATGGAGTGACTGGCGAGATCAGCGTGGCGAGTTGTTCCAAGCTGTTCGCATGGAAAAAAATATGATGGGTTTGATGCTTGGGTTGATTGTGGGCGTGGCGGCTTTCAATATCATTTCCGCGTTGATCATGGTGGTGATGGAAAAACAAGCTGAGGTCGCGATTTTGAAAACGCAAGGCATGACAGATCAACAAGTACTGTCCATTTTTATGGTTCAAGGCGCGAGTAGTGGAGTGATTGGTTCGCTTGTCGGTGGTGTGTTAGGCGTATTGCTGGCGGATAACCTCAATGGATTATTAGAAAGCATGGGTGTAGCGCTGTTCTCTGTGGGGGGAACGCTGCCTGTAGTGATTAACCCTATGCAAATTATGTTGGTGGTGATAGCAGCCATCACGCTCAGCTTATTCGCGACACTGTTTCCTTCCTACCGCGCGTCATCCGTAAAACCTGCCGAGGCTTTAAGATATGAATAACCTTTTACAATGCCATAACGTATGCAAAACCTACCAAGAAGGGGAGCTACGGACTCAAGTGCTAAAAGGCGTCAGTTTTGGCATTCAAGCGGGGGAGTTAGTCTCAATTATTGGGACTTCTGGATCTGGGAAAAGTACGTTATTACACATTCTGGGTGCACTAGATGAGGCAACCGAAGGTTCAGTGTCGTTTTTAGGTCAGGATTTATCGAGCTTAAGCTCCAATAAACAAGCGAACATTCGCAATCAACATTTGGGTTTTGTGTACCAGTTCCACCATTTATTAGCCGATTTCACCGCTCTTGAGAATGTTGCCATGCCGTTGCTTATTGGTGGCCAAAAAGCATCGCGTGCTAAACAGGCCGCGCAAGCATTGTTAGAAAAAGTGGGGTTGGGACATCGTTTATCTCATCGACCCTCTGAGCTCTCTGGTGGAGAGCGGCAGCGGGTAGCGATTGCGCGAGCGCTTGTCAATCAACCCGATTTGGTGTTAGCCGATGAGCCTACGGGCAACCTTGATCACAAAACGGCGCTGGCGATTTATGATTTGATGCGTCAAATGAATCAAGAGTTTGGCACGGCATTTTTAGTGGTAACGCATGATAGCGAACTTGCTGCAAAAATGGACAGACAGATGCACATGCAAGATGGTTTGCTGACTAATGTGGAGGCACCGTAGATGTTCACCTCGCTCTCTTTAGTGATTGGTCGGCGTTTTAGCCTGGCAAAGCAGCGTAATAAAATGGTGTCGTTTATCTCGCTCTCTTCCATTATCGGTATCGCCGTGGGCGTTGCGGTGATCATCGTGGGCCTGTCGGCGATGAATGGTTTTGAGAGAGAGCTGCAGAATCGAGTGTTATCTGTCATTGCACACGGAGAGTTTGAAGGGGTTCAACAACCCATCGCAAACTGGTCGTCATTAGTCAAGCAAGCCGTGCAGCATCCAAAAGTGGAAGCGGCCGCTCCTTATGTAAAATTGACGGCATTAGCGGAGAAAGGCGCGCAACTGAAAGCGATTGAGGTGCGTGGAATTGATCCGCAAATGGAGCGCGCCGTGTCGCGTTTATCTCAATTTGTCTCTTCCGATGCATGGCAAGGTTTTGTCGCAGGTCAGCAACAGGTCATTTTAGGCAAAGGAGTGGCGGATAAATTGGGCGCGGCAGTCGGTGACTATGTCACTTTGATGATCCCCTCTGCGAATGAGAGCGCTAAAGTTCAAGCGCCAAAGCGCGTGCGCGTCAAGGTCTCAGGGCTTTTGGAACTCAATGGCCAAATTGACCACAGCCTTGCATTAGTGCCATTGGCAGATGCACAAGCTTACGCCAAATTAGGAGAGCGAGTGACGGGCGTTGCTATCAAGGTCTCAGAGGTATTAAATGCAACTCAAATTGTAAGAGAGGTCGGCAATACGCTTGATCAATACGTCTATCTACGCAGTTGGCAGCAAAAATTTGGCTTTTTGTACCGTGATATTCAACTGGTCAGAACCATTATGTATTTGGTGATGGTGCTGGTGATTGGTGTGGCGAGCTTCAACATCGTTTCAACACTTATGATGGCGGTAAAAGATCGTGCGTCTGAAATCGCCATTTTGCGCACTATGGGCGCGACCGATGGATTAGTGAAACGAATTTTTGTCTGGCAGGGTGTTTTCTCTGGTGTATTAGGCAGTGTGATAGGTGGCGTGTTAGGTGTGTTGATTGCGTGGAATTTAACAGCGTTAATCAAAGGATTAGAACGATTAGTCGGCCATCAGTTTTTGTCTGGTGATATCTATTTTGTCGACTTTTTGCCATCACAAGTGAACCTATCGGATGTGGTGCTTGTCTCTTCGACGGCGATTGTGTTGAGCTTATTAGCTACTTGGTATCCGGCCTCTAGGGCCAGTCAACTGAATCCGGCGTCTGTGCTTAGCGCTAAATAATCTCAACTCGGATTCTTTTCGTTCATCAGCATTGAGCTATTTTTAGCAAACAAAAAGGACCATTTGGTCCTTTTTCAACATCATGCGACATCGTTTTACATGCTCAGTTGTATAGCCAGTCTCAATCTCTTGAAGCTTTTATCTCGCTTGGCGCTTTTGCCAGCTTCTTACGACAGAATAGCGCCATAAACCGTGAATGCCGAAGTAGCCGATTATGGCGGAGATCACTCCGCACATCATGCAACCCAAAAGGAATGGCGGACCAATGGTACTCATTTGTTGCATGATAAAATGCCAAGAGAGTTCAAAGTGAAATGGTTGTGGTGGTGTTTGCATTACCCATGCGCCAAGCTTGTAGGCGAAGTAGAACAGCACTGGCATGGTGATGGGGTTGCTAATCCAGACCAAGGCTACAGAAAGCGGTAAATTGACGCCGCACATAATGGCAAGGCCAGCGGACATGATCATTTGACTCGGAAGTGGAACAAAAGCCATGAACAAACCTACGGCGAAGGCGCCCGCTGCTGAGCGGCGGTTCAAACACCATAAATTGGGGTTGTACAGCACATTGCCAAAAATTTTTAATGCCTTCTGACGCTTAATCACTTCATGGTTAGGCATAAAACGTTTGATGAACTTTCTTGGCATCGTGACATGACTCTCTTATCTAATTACTGGACCCTAGCTTCGTTTTCGCTAACCGCCATTTCTGCTTCTTATTGGCCTTGGATGCCAGATTGGAAATGGAGTATGCCTCTATTCGCCATTCTTATACTCTCTGTCGGTTATAGAAAACTGCGCTTTCTCTCAGGAGTAACAATGGCTTTAATGGTCATTGTGATCAGCGGGAACTTATTACGTGAGCAGTCCAACACTATTTTTCAGACAGGTTCGGATATTACCATAAACGGGCAGGTTAACAGCTTTTTTAGACAAATTACTCATGGTTATGAAGGAACAATTTCGATTCGATCAATCAATGGTCAAACCTTAGGCATTTTTTTGCGGCCCAAGGTGCGATTAATTGCTCCTTTACCGTTGAAGTATGGTGACGTGGCTGAATTCTCCATCACAGTAAAACCTATCTTTGGTCGGTTAAATGAGACCGGGTTTGATGCAGAGGCGTACTCTTTGAGCCAAGGTATTGTGGCTCGTGCAACGGTTAATAATGGACAGTCTTATCGCATTGAATCATTACCAGAATGGCGAGCACAATGCTACCAGAAGATCAAAACCTGGCTCGCTGATGATCCCAATCTTGGTATTTTAATGGCGCTTACGTTTGGTGAGCGCAGTGATATTTCAACGGCACAGTGGAAAGCATTACGAGACAGTGGGCTGATTCATTTGGTTGCCATTTCTGGTCTGCACATTGGCATCGCGTTTGGTTTTGGTTATAGCCTTGGGCTCGTATTGATGCGTTTGCATCATCGCATGGGGTGGTCGCCATTCGTCGTAGGAAGCTTGTGCGCACTAGGCTATGCTTGGTTGGCTGGCTTTACCTTGCCCACTCAACGCGCGCTCATCATGTGTTTGCTCAATGTGGCGATGATTGTCCTCAATGTCCGTATCAATACTTTGCAGCGACTGCTTATGACGTTATCGGCGGTGCTGCTTATCGATCCTTTTGCTGCGTTATCCAGTAGCTTTTGGATGTCCTTTATTGCTGTCTCGGTTGTGTTCTACCAACTTTCTCTACCTCAAACTCAGCGATTTTTTTTATGGCGTTTATTGACGATGCAGATTGGGTTAGTGCTGTGTATGCTTCCGGTAACCGCTTATTTTTTCGGTGGGGTCAGTACCAGTGCGGCGCTCTATAACTTAGTGTTTATTCCTTGGTTCAGTTTTGTGGTGGTTCCGGCGATCTTTGTTGCTTTAGTGTGTACGGTTTTGACTTTTGATGGCGCACCTATGGTGTGGCATTGGGTGGCCAAATTACTCATTCCAGTTGATTGGTCAATACATTATTCAAGCCTCAGTTGGTTTCCTATTTCTGGGGCTGTTTTGGCTCTGTTGAGCAGTGCTCTGTTGCTGTTTGTGTTTTCACCGTTGATCTCGCGTTTTGCACTGGCGGTTTACAGCATCATTGTGATGGTTTCTTGGCTCACCATTCCGATAAAAACAGGTTGGCGGATTGATGTGTTAGATGTTGGGCATGGGTTGGCAGTGTTGATCGAAAAAGAAGGACGCTACGTGCTTTATGATACTGGTGCAAGTTGGCAAGGTGGTGATCACATCCAAGCAACAGTTGCCCCCGTGTTAAACAAACGGGGAGCTACGCAATTAGACGGGTTGATTTTGAGTCACTTGGATAACGACCATGCAGGTGGAAGAGCGGAAGTTGAGCGTGTTTGGCAGCCCAAATGGAAACGTGCTAGTCAAACGATAGCGGGTTACCAACCTTGTATTGCTGGCGAACAATGGCAGTGGCAACAACTCTCTTTTGATGTTATCTGGCCACCAAAAACTGTAGCGCGGGCTTACAATCCTCACTCTTGTGTGATTCGAATCTTTGACCCAAATACCGGTTTTTCAGTGCTTTTACCCGGGGATGTGGATGCTATGAGTGAGTGGTTACTTGCGCGAACAGAGCAATCCTTACAAAGTCATATCCTGCTTGTACCACACCACGGTAGTAGGACATCTTCTACTGTTGCTTTGATTCGTAAGGTGAATCCTGAGGTCGCTATTGCCTCGCTCGCCAAAGGCGGACGCTGGCAATTACCTTCCGCACAGGTTGTTCAACGCTACCAACAACATGGAGCAAACTGGTTGGATACGGGTGAAGCAGGGCAAATTAGCGTTATTTTTGGCATGCAGAATTATCAAGTTAGCAGCTTGCGTATCTCTCGCTCTCAGGCTTGGTATAGGCAGATGCTCCGTAACGAGGTAGAATGAGCGCAATATTTTCTTAAAAACAAAGCATTTCTATGTCACTCAATACTGACGAAACCACTTGGCAAACCTTCAAACGCCTGTGGACCTATATCCGCCTATATAAATCTGGCCTAGCAGTTGCGGTTGTCGCATTGATTATCAATGCGGTCTCTGACACCTATATGGTGTCGTTACTTAAGCCTCTTCTAGATGAAGGATTTGGTAATGCGGAATCCGATTTTTTGCGAGTGCTGCCTTTTATTATTTTGGGGATGATGGCGCTACGTGGTTTAAGTGGCTTTGTCTCCTCGTACTGCTTGAGCTGGGTTTCTGGCAATGTTGTGATGTTGATGCGTCGAAAAATCTTCAATCAATTCATGCACATGCCTGTCAGTTTTTTTGATAGAGAATCAACGGGTGGTCTGTTATCACGTATCACCTATGATTCAGAGCAAGTGGCTGGGGCGACCAGTCGTGCATTGGTCAGCATTGTTCGCGAAGGTGCGAGTATCATCGGCCTATTGACCTTGATGTTTTGGAATAGCTGGCAGTTATCTTTGGTATTAATCGTGGTTGCGCCAGTGGTTGCGATGGGGATTGGTATTGTCTCTAAACGTTTTCGCAAGATCTCAAAAGGGATGCAGACCACCATGGGTGATGTGACCTCTTCAGCAGAGCAGATGCTAAAAGGGCACAAAGTCGTACTGAGCTATGGTGGACAAGACGTAGAGCGTAAACGTTTTGACCATGTCAGCAATCAAATGCGTCAACAAACAATGAAGCTGGTTGCGGCGCAGTCCACTGCTGACCCTATTATTCAAATGATTGCTTCTTTAGCACTTGTCACTGTGCTGTTTTTAGCCAGCGTTGATTCTATTCGTGCCGAATTAACACCAGGTACTTTTACGGTGGTGTTCTCGGCAATGTTTGGCTTGATGCGACCACTGAAAGCGTTAACGAGTGTTACCTCCGATTTCCAACGTGGTATGGCGGCCAGCCAAACATTATTTGAGCTGATTGATTTAGAAACCGAGCGCGACACTGGCCAGTTTGAAGCCGAAAAAGTACGTGGTGACGTTAGAGTTCAGGATGTGACCTTTACTTATCAAGGTAAAGAAAAACCAGCGCTGTCTCATGTGAGCTTTGAGATTCCTCAAGGTAAAACGGTCGCGCTTGTTGGGCGTTCCGGCTCAGGGAAAAGTACTATCGCGAGCCTCTTGACTCGTTTTTATGATGTCGATTCAGGTGCTATCTATCTAGATGATCATGATATTCGCGATTATAAACTGAAGAACTTGCGCACCCACTTTGCGCTGGTTTCGCAAAATGTTCACCTCTTCAACGATACCATTGCCAATAATATTGCTTACGCGGCAGAAAATGAGTATACGCGTGAGCAAATTGAGCACGCGGCTAGGCTTGCTCATGCCATGGAGTTTATCAATAACATGCCTGATGGCTTGGATACCATGATTGGTGAGAATGGAGCCAGTTTATCGGGTGGTCAACGTCAACGAGTAGCGATTGCTCGAGCGTTATTACGTGATGCACCCGTACTTATCCTAGATGAGGCGACTTCTGCGTTGGATACAGAATCTGAGAGAGCGATTCAATCAGCACTTGAAGAGCTACAAAAGAATAAAACGGTATTGGTCATTGCGCACCGCTTGTCGACGATTGAAGAAGCCGATGAAATTCTAGTGGTCGATGAGGGTGAAATTATCGAACGTGGTCATCATGCTCAGTTAATTGCACAGGATGGGGCGTATGCCCAACTACATCGAATTCAATTTGGTGACTAATCAGTGATTGAAAAAATCTGGTTCGGACATCACCCAGCGTGTTTTTTGTTGTGGCCACTGTTGTGGCCACTGAGTGTCTTGTTTCGGTTGGTCAGTCAAGCACGTAAGCGAGCATTCCAAGCGAACAAAAAAGAGCGCTATAAGGCTCCCGTTCCTGTGGTGGTGGTGGGTAATATTACTGCGGGTGGTAATGGTAAAACACCGTTGGTTGTATGGTTAGTGGAAGCTTTACAAGAACAAGGCTTCAAACCAGGAGTTGTTTCGCGTGGGTATGGTGGTAAGGCTCCGGTTTATCCATTAGTGCTGCAAAGTGATACGCCAACCGCTCACTGCGGTGACGAACCTAAATTGATTCACCAGCGCACGGGGGCTCCGGTTGCTGTTGCACCAAAGCGCTCACAAGCAGTGCAAGCCCTGCTTCCGTTGGGTGTTGATGTGATCATCACTGACGATGGCCTTCAGCACTATGCATTGGAGCGTGATCTCGAATTTGCAGTCGTGGACGGCGTTCGTCGCTTCGGTAATGAGCAGTTCATGCCTTTAGGTCCGTTAAGAGAGCCACTCTCTCGGTTATCGGAAGTTGATTTTATTGTGACTAATGGCGGTCAAGCTCAATATGGCGAATTGGCTATGCACCTTTCACCTAGCTTAGCCGTTAACTTAGTGACAGGTCAGCAAGCGCCAGTGAGCCAGTTAGCTGCATTAGTGGCTTTTGCTGGCATTGGTTATCCCACGCGCTTTTTCAATACATTAGAAGCTTTAGGTGCAAAGACGGTATTGACCCAAGGTTTTGCGGATCACCGAGAGTATCAATATTCAGAATTAGAGGCGCTTGCGCAACATGGAGCAAACGTCATCATGACAGAAAAAGACGCAGTGAAATGTGCGGCCTTTGCACAAGAAAACTGGTGGTATCTTCCCGTTTCTGCGCAATTTAGTTCGCCAGATGAAAGGCGTATTTTGGACAAAATAAAAGAGGTAATGGAGTCATATGGATCACCGTCTGCTTGAAATTGTAGCTTGCCCTGTATGTAAAAGTAAGTTGACTTATGATAAAGAAAATCAAGAGCTTATTTGTAAGTTAGATCGTTTGGCCTACCCAATAAAAGAAGGGATTCCTGTGTTGCTTGAGCCAGAAGCGCGCAGCATGACGATGGATGAGGGGCGATAATGGCTTTCACCGTTGTTATCCCTGCTCGTTATCAGTCAACTCGCTTACCTGGCAAACCTTTGGCTGATATCGGCGGTAAACCCATGATTCAGTGGGTTTATGAGCAAGCGTTACAATCGGGAGCTGAGCAGGTCGTTATTGCTACTGATGATGCTCGTGTTGAAGCGGCTGTCCATGCGTTTGGTGGCAATGTTTGTATGACATCATCACATCACGAGTCCGGTACTGAGCGTTTAGCCGAAGTGGTGAAATTAATGGGCATTGCCGATCACCACATTATTGTTAACGTACAAGGTGATGAGCCACTCATTCCACCGAGCATCATCAAGCAGGTCGCTAACAATTTAGCCAACAGTAGCGCGCCGATGGCGACTTTAGCGGTTGAAATTACTGATCAAGCTGAAGTGTTTAACCCTAACGCGGT
Source organism: Vibrio sp. V12_P9A6T4 (assembly GCF_963874835.1). Taxonomy (NCBI): domain Bacteria; kingdom Pseudomonadati; phylum Pseudomonadota; class Gammaproteobacteria; order Vibrionales; family Vibrionaceae; genus Vibrio; species Vibrio sp. V12_P9A6T4. Next base: position 18,416 of record NZ_CAWNJO010000048.1, read on the forward strand.
TAAAGTGGTAACAGATCAAGAGGGTTACGCGCTGTATTTCAGCCGTGCGACAATTCCTTGGGATAGAGACAATTTTGCAGCTGGTGGTCAAACGGTGATTCAGCCATTGCTACGTCATATTGGTATTTACGCTTATCGGGCTGGTTTCATCAATACTTATATCAACTGGCAACCCAGTGTACTTGAGAAAATTGAGTGTTTAGAGCAGCTTCGAGTACTGTGGTATGGTGAAAAAATTCACGTTGCCGTTGCTAAAGAAGCACCACCTGCAGGGGTAGATACACCAGAAGATTTAGAGTTAGTGAGAGCGATAGTAAGCCAACGTTAGCTAAAAAAGGAGCAATTATGCTCCTTTTTATCACCGAGTTAATTACGGTTTTATGCGTGCCATGACCTGATCTTTTACGATGAAGTGATGATAAAGAGCCGCTGCGATATGACCACCGATAACAGTCAATACAATCACCTGCATTACTTCACCGTGTAAAGCTTTCCCTATGTTATAAAGCCAATCACTCTTACCTATCAATGAGGGAATAGCATCGCCTGCCAGAGTTAATGTCCGACCTTTTCCTGCAAAACGAAGATAACCACTGATTGGAACAAGCAATGTAAGGAGGTAAAGGGCAGCATGCGCTCCATATAGCAGTTTCTGCATGAGGTCACTTTCATACACTGGCGCTGGTGCTGTTGTGCTTAGTTTTACGGCTAAACGAATCATCGATAATCCAAAAACAGCGACTCCAAACCATGCATGTAAGTTCAGCCATAACACTCGCATTTCGCTACCTTTATCGGAGAATGAACGAAATGAATCGCTTAAAAACAGCAATACGAACAGTAATGCTATAACCCAGTGTATAGCGATGATGATTTTGTTGTGCTTCATTAGTTAAATACCCTTATAAATATTGGTGATTTTATTTAAGCAAATATTTAATGAATGAAATGTGAACAAAGCTGTAAGGATGTATTACAAATATTTTTTTAATAAAAAATGCGCAACGAATGAGGTCGCGCATTATGACGTCGATATTTAAGGTAACGACTTGTTCTTATGTGTCACGTTCGCCGTGTGGTGGGCAAGTCGCTAAAATTTCACGTCGGCCACTCTCTTTGACTTCCTCTAAAATGACATCAAACCCCCATAAGCGGTAAAGGTGTTTTAGTACCTCATGGCTGCTTTGATCTAAAGGAATTCTGTCGTGTGGAACGTGTTGAAGCGTCAGTGAACGATCACCACGAACATCCACGTTATAAACTTGAATATTCGGTTCTAAATTACTGAGATTGTACTGTGCCGCAAGCTTTTCACGGATGGCGTGATAGCCAATATCATCGTGAATGGCACTAACTTCAATGAAATTTTTGCGATCGTCATCCACAATGGCAAACAGCTTGAAATCGCGCATTACTTTAGGTGAAAGATACTGGCTAATGAAGCTCTCGTCCTTAAAGTTGTGCATAGCAAAATGAAGCGCATCTAACCATTCTGTGCCAGCAAGCTCAGGAAACCATTCCCTGTCTTCATCGGTTGGCTCTTCACAAATACGTTTAATATCTCGGAACATAGCAAAGCCAAGTGCATATGGATTGATGCCACTAAAATAGGGGCTGTTGTAAGAAGGTTGTGCGACGACACTGGTGTGGCTGTGTAGAAACTCAAGAATGAATTTCTCAGAAACAAAACCTTCATCATAAAGGTGATTCAAGATAGTGTAGTGCCAGAATGTGGCCCAGCCTTCATTCATCACTTGTGTCTGTTTTTGTGGGTAAAAATATTGGCTTATTTTCCTCACAATACGAACGATCTCCCGTTGCCATGGCTCAAGCAGTGGCGCATGTTTCTCAATGAAATAAAGAATGTTTTCTTGTGGCTCACTTGGAAAACGAACTTTAAGATCTTCTTCTTTGGTTTTTGCTTTGGGCACGGTGCGCCACAGTTCATTAACTTGTGATTGTAGATAGGCTTCGCGCTCTTCTTGACGTGCTTTTTCTTCTGCTATCGATATTTTTTCAGGTCGTTTATAGCGGTCAACACCATAATTCATTAACGCGTGGCATGAGTCGAGCAGCGATTCGACTTCGGGTACGCCATATTTTTCTTCGCATTCTGAAATGTAGTTTTTGGCAAACAAGAGATAGTCAATGATAGAACTCGCATCCGTCCAAGTTTGGAAAAGGTAGTTGCCTTTGAAAAACGAGTTGTGACCATAGCAAGCGTGCGCCATCACTAAGGCTTGCATAGTGACGGTGTTTTCTTCCATTAAATAGGCAATGCATGGGTCTGAGTTAATAACGATCTCATACGCGAGCCCCATTTGGCCATGTTTGTAACCTTGTTCCGTTTGAATAAATTTTTTGCCAAATGACCAGTGGCTGTAATTAATCGGCATGCCAATGCTGGAGTAGGCATCCATCATCTGCTCGGAGGTAATAACTTCAATTTGATTAGGGTAAGTATCGAGACGATAAAACTCAGCTACCCGGCGTATTTCAGTATGGTATTTCTCCAAAAGCTCAAACGTCCAGTCAGGTCCGTCTGGTAACAATTTGCTCTTGCGTTTTGAAGTACCTTTCGCTTTTGTTGTCATTAGTATGCCTCCCTAAGCTGTTTCCTTTTGGAATAGCTCCCTAAATACAGGGAATATGTCATCCACGGTGCGAATGTTTTTAATCGCAAAATTGCCAAATGAGGGTTGTAATTTTTCGTACTCGTGCCACAAGGTTTGGTGTGAGCGACGAGTGATTTCAATATAAGCGTAATACTGGCAATATGGCAGAAGCTTATTGGTGAGGAGTTCTTTACAACGAGGCGAATCATCAGCCCAGTTATCACCATCGGATGCTTGAGCTGCGTAGATATTCCATTCGCCGAGAGGGTAGCGTTGTTCAATGATTTCATGCATTAATTTCAGTGCGCTAGAAACAATCGTGCCGCCGGTCTCTTGAGAGTAGAAGAACTCGTGCTCATCCACCTCTTTGGCTTGCGTATGGTGACGAATAAACACCACTTCGACATTTTCATAAGTGCGAGTTAAAAATAGATACAGCAACACGTAAAAACGTTTGGCAATATCTTTAGTCGCTTGATCCATTGAACCCGACACATCCATTAAGCAGAACATAACAGCTTGGCTCGATGGAATGGGGCGTTTTTCAAAGTTTTTGAAACGTAGGTCAAACGTATCAATAAACGGCACACTTTCAATTTTTTTACGCAACGCTTCGATTTCTTGCTTAAGTCGCTTCTCTTCTAATACTTGAGCGGGCTCTCTATTTTGAATGCGCAGTAACTCTTCTTCTAATTCCCCCATTAAACGACGTTTTCCCGCTGTCATTGCGGTGCGGCGAGCTAGTGATTGTTGCAAAGAGCGAACTACAGCGATGTTCGACGGTACACCTGCCGTTTTGAAACCCGCGCGATGAGTTTTCCATTCTGTAATCTTATTGATTTGATTTTTTTCTAGATTAGGCAATTCCAGATCTTCAAACAGTAGATCAAGATATTCATCTTTAGAGATTTGGAAAATAAATTCATCTTGGCCTTCGCCATCAGCACTCGCATCACCTTGTCCTGAACCATTGCCTTGTCCGCCACCTTTAGGTCTCTCAATTTTATCACCAGTAATAAACTGGTCATTACCTGGGTGAACCCGTTCTTTCAGGCCGCCTTTTCCTTGATGAAACACGGGTTCTTTGATGTCGTGATTTGGGATCGACACATCTTCGCCAGACTCGGTGTTGGTGATGGAGCGACGATTCACTGCGTCTGCAACAGATTCTTTGATCTGCTCTTTATGACGGCGTAAAAAGCGTTGTCTATTGACCGCGCTTTTGTTTTTACCGTTCAATCTTCTATCGATAAATTGCGCCATGAGTATCCCCTTGAAAACGTCACCTTTACGTTAGCCATTGTTGGTATGGCTAACGCATGTACAGGTTTTGGTTTGCTTGAAGTTAAGAAGATTTACGGACGCGTAAATACCACTCAGACAACAGCCTTACTTGTTTTTCTGTATAACCTTTCTCCATCATACGAGCGACAAAATCGTCGTGTTTTTTCTGATCATCAGATGAGGTTTTGGCATTAAAAGAGATAACAGGAAGTAGCTCTTCGGTATTTGAGAACATTTTTTTCTCAATGACGGTACGCAGTTTTTCGTAACTGGTCCAAACCGGATTTTGTCCATTGTTGTGCGCTTTCGCACGCAGTACAAAATTGACGATTTCATTTCGGAAATCTTTCGGGTTACTAATGCCTGCTGTTTTCTCGATTTTTTCTAACTCGTTATTGAGCGATGAACGATCGAAAAGTTGGCCAGTTTCAGGATCACGATACTCTTGGTCTTGGATCCAGAAATCAGCATAAGTAACGTAGCGGTCAAAAATATTTTGACCGTATTCAGAATAAGATTCCAAATAAGCAGTTTGAATCTCTTTACCAATGAACTCGACATAACGAGGCACTAAGTAGCCTTTTAAAAACTCCATATATCGTTCAGCGATTTCTTGAGGGAACTGCTCGCGTTCAACTTGCTGTTCGATGACATAGAACAGATGAACGGGGTTAGCCGCAACTTCCGTTTGGTCAAAGTTGAATACGCGCGACAGTATTTTAAAGGCAAAGCGAGTCGATAAACCGGACATACCTTCGTCAACACCTGCGTAGTCACGATACTCTTGATAGCTTTTTGCTTTTGGATCGGTATCTTTTAGCGTTTCACCATCGTAGACGCGCATTTTGGAGAATAGTGACGAGTTTTCCGGCACTTTTAGGCGCGAGAGGATACTAAATTGACCAAGTAATTCTAGTGTGCTTGGTGAGCATGGCGCTTTGGATAGTTCACTGTGTTCAAGCAGTTTTTGGTAAATTTTCACTTCTTCCGAGACGCGTAAACAGTAAGGGACTTTAACGATATAAACCCGGTCCAAAAACGCTTCGTTGTTTTTGTTGTTACGGAATGTCTGCCACTCTGATTCGTTTGAGTGCGCTAAAATCATGCCATCAAAGGGTAGGGCGGATAACCCTTCTGTTCCGTTGAAGTTTCCTTCTTGCGTGGCGGTTAAGAGTGGGTGAAGCACCTTAATTGGCGCTTTGAACATCTCAACAAACTCCATTAACCCTTGGTTGGCTTTACAGAGTGCACCGGAATAGCTATATGCATCGGGGTCATCTTGCGAGAAATGCTCGAGTTTTCGAATATCCACTTTCCCAACCAGTGACGAAATGTCTTGGTTGTTTTCATCACCGGGCTCTGTTTTTGCGACGGCAATTTGATCGAGAATTGAAGGTCGTACTTTGACCACTTTGAATTTGGAAATATCGCCACCAAACTCGTGTAAGCGTTTGGCCGCCCAAGGTGATGTAATTGAGCGTAAATAGCGTTTTTCTATCCCATATTCCTGCTTGAGGATTTCGCCATCTTCAACCACATCAAACAGACAAAATGGGTGGTCATTGACTGGGCTACGAACGCCATTTGCAGACAAAACATAAATAGGCATTTGTTGCATTAAAGCTTTGAGTTTCTCCGCCAGTGAAGATTTACCGCCACCAACTGGACCGAGTAGATAGAGAATTTGTTTTCTTTCTTCTAAACCTTGGGCAGCGTGTTTGAGGTAGGAAACAATCTGTTCTATGGCTTCTTCCATGCCATAGAAATCCTCAAAAGTTTTATAACGAGAAATCACCCGGTTAGAGAAAATGCGACTCAATCGGGGGTGTTTTGCTGTGTCTATCAGCTCAGGCTCACCAATCGCCATTAACAGCCGCTCTGCTGCATTGGCATAAGCACTTTTATCTTCTTTACACAGAGCTAAAAACTCTTGCAGTGATAGCTCTTCATCCTTGGCGGCTTCATAGCGTGCCTGAAAGTGGTCAAAAATACTCATAGTGAATTCCCCTCTGAAAACTGTCTAACTGACAACACCGCTTAAAAACACAAATTAATAACAATTTAAGACTAGTCCGAGTTTGACAATTTTGCTTAACAATTATGTGTTTATTTAAATTTCGTGACAGTAATAACGTCGAGCAGGTTGAACTATTTAGTGTGTGAATATCAAGAGTTCGAGGGATAAGTTGGTGTTGGAGTTAATAACTGCGAGGGGGAATGTAAAAAAGACGCAGTGTCTGCGTCTTTTCATCTTTCGTCAGCCTACCTTGCTAGGTATTAAAATTTAGGCATTAAAAATTTGTGTAAATTCTGCGGTTGACAAATGGTATTGGCGAGGACAATTACGCCAAGCCGTTAACATGCGACGATATTTATCTGACATTGGCATTTGGCTGTTGAAGTGGTGATCAGCTTTATCAAATTGTGGGTAAAGCCCTTCAGACTCAACCAAGAAACGCACGTAATGAACGCGTTGTGACTCTTTAGCGATATCAAACCCTAAAAAGTGCAGGCGGCGCTGATCCACATTTTTGCTTTCTGCATCGGAGAGCATTTTGTGTGATTCTTGCATAGCGTGATACATCTCCATGATGTCGATCACTTCGCGGCACTCCGCTTCGGTCAAGCAGCCAAATTCTTTGTTGAGTTCTCGCATTTGCAGTTCATAACCACGTTCTACAATGGTTTGTAACCGCTTGTATTTTTTGGCGTTGTTGGGATCCATCTGTGACATCAAAAAATACTGATTAGATAGAATCAGTCGTTGAGCGTTGGTCATTTCCATGAAGGTAGCCTCACTAAATTTTATGTTCTATTTGATGGCATAAGGTTAACAGCAATTATCGACAATGAAACATGATCTCAACACGGATTTAATATGGAAAGCATAAAATGTGTGCAATTCTTGTTACTTTTTGTGTAAGTGGTTATAGATATAATCTTTGTCGGAAAAGACACGCAACCATTCTGGCTTAAATACGGATAGTATCGCTAACGCCATACCATTGAGCAGCCCTTCTGGGAAAGCGAGTAAAGGAACAAAAATTAGGTAATTATCGCGGATGACTTGCCAGCCATGTTGCCCAAGAAGTAATTGATAAGCGGTGTTAATGGCCAAATGCAGGCTACCCGTCAGGCCGCCATTTAAAAAACCAGCCACAAAAATAAACACAAAAATATTGCGCGGTAGATAATGATAACTCAAAGCAAACAAAGCATAACTAACTAGGATTGGCAGTAGCGATGATAGTAGTAAGTATTCGGGGATGTTAAAGAAGGCCAGTTTACCGACCACCGCCAGTGCGAATGTAACAGGAATAGTTATAACAAATGCGCAGCGCCAGCCAAACATCATCGTGAGGGTTGTTAAACCGAGAAAATGGATAGGCAATCCTTCTGTTACTCCGGCTTGAGCTAACCACAAAAGAAAAAGTGCAAAAGAGGCAAAATAGGTGAGATGCTGAAAGGATTTCTCGGCCTTAAACTTTGTCCAAAATGAGTATTTAAAATCGCGAAGGGTCGTTAACCCAACAAGTAGCAGGAGCAATAGCACCGCAAGTTGTTCCAGCTGCATGGCTAGCCTCTCTATAAAAATACCAGCATTATGCTGGCATTTTTATGGTTATTAAATCAAGCAATCAATATTTTATGTTTGAGTGATACTGAGCTAAGATCCCAACGATTTTGTCCATGGTCTCTTTTGACGGCGGATTCACACCTTCTAATGGGTATTCTAGCCCCATTGCTTCCCATTTATGAGCGCCCAATTTGTGATAAGGCAGCAGCTCTACTTTCTCGATGTTATCCATATCTTTAATAAAATCACCAAGCATATGAGCCGCTTCTTCGTCATCAGTGTAGCCAGGAACAATCACATAACGGATCCACGTTTTTTTACCTATGGTGTGTAAGTAGCGCGCGAAATCTAAGGTTCGCTTATTCGACACACCAATAAAATCATGGTGGATCTCATCTTTCATGTGTTTGATGTCTAACATCACTAAATCAGTGGCATCGAGTACTTCATCAATCACGTCTGTGTGTTTGCGAATATAACCGTTGGTATCTAAGCAGGTGTGAATGCCCTCAGCTTGCGCTGCGCGGAATAAATCACGAACAAATTCAGGTTGAAGCATAGCTTCACCGCCTGAGCAGGTAATTCCGCCGCCAGAGGCTTTCATAAAATGGCGATAAGATTTTGCTTCGGTAATGATTTCTTCAACAGTCACTTCCTTGCCTTCATGGGTGTCCCATGTGTCACGATTATGACAATACATACAACGCATTAGGCAGCCTTGCATAAAAACAATGAAGCGAATTCCAGGGCCATCTACCGTGCCACAAGACTCAAAAGAATGAATACGACCAGTTGTTGACATCAGTTCATCTCGAATAGGTTATTTGCCCGTTATTTTATTACAAATGGTAGGGATTAAGTAGGGTTAATGTGCAATTGCCGCCGCATATCCTAAACCATATGTTGTGGCTCAAAATGAATGTCATGAAATTCTGCACATTGACTACACTGTATAGAAATAAGAACTCGTTGAATGCGATAGGGTTTAAATAAGGAATAGTTCATGGATGTACAGTTTTCTCAAAAGCAAAAAATCAGTCTATTTTTAGTTATCCTTTGTGTTGGTTTTTTAGGTTTAGGGATTTATACCGCAAAGAGCTTGATGGGAATGGATGAACAGTATCGCTCCAGTGGCGAAGTGGCATCCGGTTCTGTGGCGATATTTACTACTCAAGCAAATTTGTTGTCGCTTGCATCAGAGCTAAACAACATGCAAGGCAATCAGGTCAACTCGATTTTGAATAAATTGGATCAGTTGATGGGAGAGGTGAATGCTAATGTTGCTTTCCTGCAAAAGACCAATTTTGCTCAAGAAGGGGAAGTATTGCTCAAGGCGGCCAAACAATTTGACCAATTTTTGCGTCCTTGGTTGCAAGTGAAATCAGAAGTGGGTTTCAACGTTAACGAAGGTAAGCTGGGTGAGCTGAAAACGTTGGCCACCACGATAGAGAAAAAGATAGATGAGACGGGGATGGTTACAATCAACTCGGATTTTCAAGCCATGGTTAAGGCGCAGCAAAATTATTTATTAGAACCCACTGAGCAAAACTTAAAACTGTTTAATCGTGCTATGGCCAGTTTCGTCAATATGTCTGATTCTTATTCGATGTTGGATCTGTATGAAAAAGAGATACAACAATTTAAACAGGCTTTTTTACGTGTCAGTGAACTGTCTCAGCAATTGCAAGTGATGGAGAAACAAAGAGGCGATACAGAGGCGCAAGTTAAGTTGGTGATTCAAGATATTTCAACCAAGCTTTCCGCGTTGAGTGAGCAATATCAGTTGGCCGCAAAAACGACCGCATCGCAAACACAGTGGTCTGTATTGGCGGCCTGTGCGTTACTTGCCATATTGACCATTGCTATTTTCCTTACCTTTAGTTTTTCTCTTTCTCGTTCTTTGTCGCAAACAATTCACGTGTTGAACAATATCTCGCGTGGCGATTTGTCACGCCGTATGCCGATGACGAATAACGAAAAGGACGAATTCAATCAACTGGCATTGGCCATTAACCAAAGCTGTGAAAATTTAGGGAAATTGGTGAGTGGTGTGCAGAAAAGCAGTGAAGCCTTGTCTGGTGATGCCGCGTCACTGAATGTTGGATTAGACACTTTGGTGACAAATCAATCTGACGTTTTGGGACAAACGCAATTATTGGCATCGGCCACAGAAGAGGTCAGCGTGACGACCCAAGAAGTCTCCAACTCATTGGAGTTTGTTGCGGAACTCAGTAAATCTTCTATGCAAAGCGCAGAAGAGGGAGGAAAAGTGATTTCCGTTGCTATTACGTCACTGGTTGAGGTTGGTAAAATCCTAAGCTCGGCCGCAGGCCACATTCATCAACTTGAACAAGCTTCTGCAAAAGTAGACTCGGTGATGGACATCATTAATGGTATTGCCGAGCAGACTAACTTATTGGCACTCAATGCCGCAATTGAAGCGGCGAGAGCGGGAGAGCAAGGTCGTGGTTTTGCTGTTGTCGCTGATGAAGTTCGAAGTTTAGCAGTAAGAACGGTCAATGCCGTGGCCGAAATTTCCGGCACTATTGATACTATGCAAAAGGAAAGTGCGGAAGTAATCACTTATATTGCGCAATCTGAGCAGTCTATGCAGAGTGGGCAAGAGAAAGGTAATGAGGCAATACAGGCCATCGCGCAAATTATCAAAAAAGCAGATGAAGCGGCGAATAAAACAGAAGCCATTTTTGCATCGATCCGAGATTTGGCGACGACTAGCCATTCAATGGCAGATAATATGATACAAATATCTCGAGCCATGAAAGCCTTGGAAGAGAACAATGAACAGTTAAGAGCAACCAGCCAGATTGTGGATAAACGCTCTAGCAGCCTAAGTGTAGACTGCCAAAGTTTCACCATATAATTTCAGTTTGCTAAACGTTAGAAAAAAGCAAAAAGAGAAATATTACCGACACCGTGAATGGAGCTTTTGTCTTCCTTATACTCAGGTGTGTTTGCGGTGAACGTTAAACTCGCACCGACTTGTTGAATATACCAAGCCGCACCAACTACGGCGGTCGCCTGAAGATTTTCCAAGTTAACTTGGTAATATTCAGATGGGTGATCCAATCCGTTTAAAGGCCTATCTCCTTCGATGGTAATGTCATTGAAGCGATAGCGTCCTTCTACACCTCCGAATAGAAACCATCCAGTATCCGAGGCACCAATCATCCCTGCCGAGAAAGGGTTTTCTGCACTGATTTGAGCACTGCCAAAGTTACCCGCAAGATCGGTCCCCCAACGCATCATAAAACCTGTGGAGAGATCACTGCGAAAGTTACCTACATTGACCTCTGAAACGTTGGAAAGCTCAACGTCAGTTCCTGCATAGCTGCGGTATCGTGTCAGATTAAAGTGAGATAGATAACCTACGCTGCCGACGATTTTTTCCTCTACTTGGTAGGCCCAACCATTGGGTTCGTCAGATTTAGTTATGCTGTGCACTAACTTTTGCGCTTTCTCAGAAAGCGCAGCATCTCCGGTGGTTCCAATGGTTAAATTTGCCCGCGTGGCTTGTTGGGGATGCAAACTAATATAGTTAAGCTCGGTGTGTAAATACCCAGCGTAAGGTCGTTCATTCGGCTCTGGTTTGGTAAGAGAAATCTCCGAAGGAGTCCACATTTTGTGGCCAATGCTGATTTCCCATTTGTCCAATGGGGCCGCTCCCCAAACCGAAAGGCTAAGTGGTTTAGCCCACCAATATGGAGCAATCGCCCCTGAGGTGTAGCTTAAAAATAAACCATTGGTGTAGTCGCGATCTACGCCAAATACGCCATCGTTATCGAGGTTAAAAGCAACCGTTGCGTGTTGAGAGGCCAGCGCAGAAGCACTGAGTAACGTCAATGGAAGAATGTGAAATAGCTTCATACGAACACTGCAGAGTATAGACAAACCCTAATCATATAGGAAAGATGCGCTATTCAGTTGATAAATAGGCAATTGAATCAAAATAAATGTGGTAAGCGTAACATTTGTGGTCGATGCATTACGCATTTTTGATTTCTGAGTATAAAAAAGCCCCACTCATCGAGCAGGGCTTAACTATTTTGCTAGTAATTTAACTGAAATTATAGAGATTCAGTGAAAGTACGTGCAATAACGTCAGCTTGTTGTTCAGCAGTCAGTGAGTTAAAACGCACAGCATAGCCAGATACACGAATGGTCAGCTGAGGGTATTTCTCAGGGTGTTTAACCGCATCTTCTAAAGTTTCGCGATTAAGCACGTTCACGTTTAGGTGTTGGCCACCCTCAATGCCTGCTTCATGGTGGAAGTAACCATCCATCAGGCCAGCAAGGTTGGCACGTTGACTTGCTTCTTCTTTGCCTAACGCATTTGGAACGATAGAGAAAGTATAAGAAATACCATCTTGTGCATCAGCAAACGGTAGTTTCGCTACTGAAGTCAATGATGCTACTGCACCTTTTTCGTCACGGCCATGCATTGGGTTTGCACCCGGTGCGAAAGGCATACCAGCACGACGACCATCAGGTGTGTTACCTGTTTTCTTACCATATACCACGTTTGAAGTGATAGTCAGGATAGACTGAGTTGGAATTGCATCACGGTACATCTTAAGTTTACGGATTTTGCCCATAAACGTAGAAACAAGTTGGCATGCGATGTCATCAACGCGGGCGTCATTGTTACCAAATTTAGGATAATCACCTTCGATTTCGAAATCGATCGCTAGGCCATCTTCGTCACGAATTGGCTTAACTTTTGCGTATTTGATTGCTGATAGAGAGTCAGCAGCAACAGACAGGCCAGCAATACCACATGCCATCGTACGTTTAACGTCACGATCATGCAGTGCCATTAGCGCGGCTTCATAGCTGTATTTGTCGTGCATGTAGTGAATGCTGTTTAGTGCGGTCACATATTGCTTCGCCAACCAATCCATGAAGTGGTCCATTTTTGCCCATAGTTCGTCATAGTCAAGATACTCACCTGCGATCTTGTCCATTTTAGGACCAACTTGGATTTTCAACTTCTCATCAATACCACCATTGATGGTGTAAAGCATGGTTTTAGCAAGGTTTGCACGCGCTCCGAAGAACTGCATTTGTTTGCCTACAACCATTGGCGATACACAACATGCGATAGCATAGTCGTCAGAGTTCATGTCTGGACGCATTAAATCATCGTTTTCGTACTGGATAGATGAAGTATCGATAGATACTTTTGCACAGAAACGTTTAAAGCCGTCAGGTAGCTGCTCAGACCAAAGTACAGTGATGTTTGGCTCTGGAGAAGGACCCATAGTGTATAGGCTGTTTAGGAAACGGAAGTTAGAACGCGTAACGAGTGTACGACCATCAAGACCCATACCACCCATTGATTCTGTTGCCCAAATTGGGTCGCCAGAGAATAGTTCATCGTATTCAGGAGTACGTAAGAAACGAACCATACGCAGCTTCATTACGAAGTGGTCGATCATTTCTTGAGCTTGTACTTCAGTGATTTTACCCGCTTCTAGATCACGTTGGATGAAGATATCTAGGAAAGTCGAAGTACGACCTAGCGACATTGCCGCACCGTTTTGTGATTTAACAGCAGCTAGATAGCCGAAGTAAGTCCACTGGATAGCTTCTTGTGCAGTTTCTGCTGGGCGAGAGATGTCAAAACCGTATTTTTCAGCCATTTTTTTCATTTGGCCAAGTGCGCGGTGTTGTTCTGCAATTTCTTCACGAAGTTGCATCGTTGCCGTTAAATCTTCGCCGTTCTCAAAACGCTCTTGTAGAGAAGTGAATTGAGCAAGCTTATCCTTCATTAGGAAATCAATACCGTAAAGTGCTACGCGACGGTAGTCACCAATGATACGGCCACGACCATAAGCATCAGGAAGGCCCGTCAGAACACCAGACTTACGACACGCTAGGATATCAGGAGTGTAGATATCGAAAACGCCAGCGTTGTGAGTTTTACGGTATTCTGAGTAGATTTTTGAAATCATAGGGTCAAGAGTTCTACCGTATGCTTTGCAAGAACCTTCAACCATACGCACACCACCGTTAGGGATGATAGCGCGCTTAAGTGGTTTCTCAGTTTGTAGACCCACGATAGTTTCAAGATCTTTTTCGATGTAGCCTGCATCGTGAGCAGTGATGGTAGAAATAACGTCAGTATCGAAATCGACAGGGGCTTTAGTCGCGTTTTCCTGTTTGATACCTTCCATTACTTTAGCCCAAAGCTTGTTTGTCGCTTCAGTACCTTCAGAAACTAGGAAAGATTCGTCACCTTCATACGGCGTATAGTTCTTTTGAATAAAATCACGAACGTTAACTTCGTTTTGCCACTCACCTGCAACAAAACTTTCCCAAGCTTTAGCAAATTGCTCTGCCATGACATACCTACCTTTTTAGTAGAAAAAACACGTACCGTCTTCACCGTTGAGCCAGTTATCCTCGAAAGGAGCAGTACACTCTATTAATACAATATCTATATTCACACTATTCAATTATCTGAATATAGATATTGTGCTTTTAAGCCTTGAATGCAAGATTAGACTAAAATTTTTTTGTAAACCTTAAACTAAATCAATAAAAGTTAAATTTTTCAAATAAAGTTTGGGTAGTGCGAGCACTACCCAAATTCGTATTAGTCCAAGCTCATTATAGCCAAGCTTTTAAACCGTATTGGTTTTCAAGCATACCAACCGCAAGCATAGCAATTAAACAGATGATCAGCACACCACCTGGAATGATGATTTTGTCGATAAAAGACAGCTTTGATGCACGTTCTTTGTCGCCAATTAGGCCATTGTTATCGAGTAGCATGGTCAATGCCCACGCTAGAACAGGGTTCACCACAGCGCTACCAAAGATACAGATGCCCGCTGCTTGTGAATCTTTTGTGTTTCTTACCATTTGCATACCCGCTTCTAGTAAAGGAAGAAATACCCCTACTAATAGAGCAATACGCATCACTGGAGGCCAAACCGCTACGTCCATAGGGAAGCCAAGGATAGCAATAGTCATGACCAATAAACCTAAGATGATGGCACCACCAGGAATTGGGCGTTTAGCAATCGCCGCTGGGATCATATACGTTCCCCATGACGATGTGATATTACCACCACCAAGTGCTGTACCTACCATTTGACGAATTGAACACATGGTCATTGTGTCATCAACATCCATCAGTACTTTTTCAGTTCTCTTCGGATAGTTCAATTCTTGGAAAATTCGGTGACCAAGGAAATCTGGTGACCACATCGCAACGGCCAAAATAGCAAAGGGCAATGAGGCGATAAAGTGTTCTACTGTTGGCAAACCAAGCATCCAACCTTCAGTGGTTGAGCCCCACCAGTAAACAGGATTAAGGTTAGGTAAGCCCATTTGAGTTTCAAATTGAAGATCAAAGCCAGTACCGAATAAAAGCGCAATCGCAAGCCCTGTCATTGCACAGACAGGAATTGCTAACCAACGCATGTTGATTTTTGCAAGAAATGCATACAGCACAATATTGACACCTAAAACCACTAGGCCAACGTAACCTAAGCTGCCTGCGGCGACATCGGCCGATTGCAAACTGGTAGCCCAAGTTTGGATAGAACCAATTTGGCTCATTGTTCCGGTAAAGCCGAGGAAGATAAGCAACCCGCCTGCGGTTCCCTCGGAGGTTAGATTGACCAGTTTCGAGCCTCCTTTAAAGTAACTTAAGAGAAGACCAAAAACGCCAAGCAAAATTGCCAATGCCAAAGGGTGTGCACCGGCTAATGCGATTGAGCCGATAAGAGGGATCATTGGGCCATGGTTGCCAGCTAAGTTGGCTTTTGGGTTTAAGAAACCAGAGGCAATAACACAGAAGAAGAGGGCAGGAAATAACATCTCTACACGTGCAACTTCAATCGCGAAGTCTTTACCTAGATGAATGTGATCCCATGCTTGGGTTAGGCCATCAGCCCAAGACATCATTACCGCTGAGTACATGGCGATGATGCCGATTGTGCCCGCGATGGCTGGTACAAAATCTTCAAGTTCAAAACGGAAGTCACGACCAGGTAAGTTCAAACCAAAGCGACGGGGCTTCATGATTTGCAGTTCGTGGTCTAGGTAATCTGAACGGCTTGCAAACTCAGATGCTGGACGATGCAGCTCTTTATAGCTTTTCGTCTCGATTTCTGAGCGCTCATTGTTGACTACGTCTGGCATAGATTCCTCATATTTTTAAAAGTTAGTAATTCGTACTGAATCCTAGTAATCCGCGAAGAAGCGGTAATGTTTTTAATTGAATATGTAGCACATCTCATATGTGCTTGCATAACAACAACTAAAAAAGAGAGTGTGGTTATTTATACAACCTTATCTTTGCTCGCGAGTTTAGCTTGCTTATCCTTTAGGGTGATTGATCTTGATCACTTTAAGAATAAATGTGAAAGAAAACTACAGCAGCCTAATGAAAACGGGGGGTTGAGGCGTTACTTGCTTGAAATAAGTTTTCACATTGTGATGTTTGTAAAAGAGTTTCAATGATATTAATGACCTTAAATATCCTATGAATCTAGGTGTACGTTATACATGAATAGGTTGTCTATTTTTAAGTAAATGTTAATGAAATGAGTTAACTGTTAATTGCTTGATGTGCCATTTATATGCGCCATATGGAGAAGTATTGGCTAAAATGTGAATTTTTAATCAGATAAAATAACTAAATATCCTTATTTTCCAGGTTAATAATTTGTTGCATGTTTTCGGTGTGAATGCTAGTTTGTATCAAAAATGGGAGTTGGAATACTCTGCAGTAGCAAATACAGGGAGTTAAGCGCATGACTGATGTACCGGCGCTGAATATTAAAGAGCTGCACAAAACCTTTGGTCAAAACCAAGTACTAAAAGGAATCTCACTAGAAGCTCGTAAGGGTGATGTGATCTCCATTATTGGTTCTTCTGGCTCGGGAAAAAGTACCTTTCTTAGATGCATCAATTTACTTGAAACACCAACTTCTGGTGATATTTGGGTCAATGGTGAACTCATTCAAATGAAAAAAAATCGGCAAGGTGAAGCTTCACCTGTGAGTGAAAAGCAGGTGCAACGAATTCGCTCACGCCTTGCTATGGTATTTCAGGGATTTAACCTTTGGTCGCACATGACGGTGTTAGAAAACGTTATTGAAGCACCAATTCATGTGTTAGGAGTACCGAAAGCACGAGCCATCGAGAGTGCTGAGGTGCTGCTAAAAAAAGTCGGTTTGTATGAACGCAAAGATTATTACCCTGGTCACCTCTCTGGTGGGCAACAACAACGTGCGGCGATTGCTAGAGCGTTAGCCGTAGAGCCAGAAGTCATGCTGTTTGATGAGCCCACTTCTGCACTTGATCCTGAATTGGTCGGTGAAGTGTTGGGTGTTATGAGAGACTTGGCAGAAGAAGGCCGTACTATGCTGGTAGTGACTCATGAAATGGCCTTTGCTCGCGATGTTTCAAACCATGTGATGTTCTTGCACCAAGGTTTAGTGGAAGAGCAAGGAGATCCAGCCATCCTGTTCACCCAGCCTAAATCTGAACGGTTAAAACAATTTATATCCTCTATTTATTAATGTGTTCATTATGTTGTGGTATTCGTCACGACATAAATATTAAGCAAAACCAACATAAACATAGCATGATAAATAAGTAAGACCTCAATCACAGGAGTATGGAAATGAAAAAGTGGTTATTAGTTGCAGCCGTTGCTGCTAGTGCAATGACTGGTATGGCCCAAGCGAAAGAATGGAAGACGGTTCGTTTTGGTATAGAAGGGGCTTATCCTCCTTTTAGCTGGACAGAGGCTGATGGATCTCTCAAAGGCTTTGATGTTGATATGGCCAATGCGTTGTGCAAGGAGATGAAAGTGGAATGTAAAATCGTTCCACAAGACTGGGATGGCATTATCCCATCACTGCTTGCACGTAAATATGACGCGATTATTGCAGCCATGTCGATTACCGACGAGCGCAAGAAAAAAGTCGATTTCACTGGTAAGTACGCATTAATTCCCAATAAATTTATCGCCAAGAAGGGAGCCGCGTTGGATTTTTCTAAAGAAGGTCTAAAAGGGGTGAAAATTGGTGTACAACGTGCAACAACGCACGATAAGTATCTTACTGATAATTATGGCGATGCAGTTGAAATTGTCCGTTATGGTTCATTTGATGAAGCCTATCTTGACCTAGCCAATGGTCGTATTGCGGCAGTATTGGGTGATGCCTCTGCATTGGAAGAGGGTGTGCTTAACAAAGCGGGCGGCGAAGCGTATGAGTTCGTCGGCCCATCATTAACCGATCCGAAATGGTTTGGCGATGGTTTTGGTATTGCGGTTCGTAAACAAGACAAAGATCTCACTCAAAAACTTGATATGGCGATTAAATCTCTTCGTCAACAAGGGATTTACCAAGAAATTGCGACCAAATACTTTAATTACGATGTATACGGTGAATAAGCTGTAACATCATATCTTACCCATATAATTAGAAGGTGAGAGTGGGCCGAGCATATGAATATGTTTATCGATCACTCTGTCATTAGGACTGGTTAGCTCAGTTGACTCCACCTTCTCAATTATGATGGGAATCCATTGATTCTTAACGGCTGGATCCTAGTTCCAGAAGTACCCAGCCGTTAAATTCTCCAGGGACTAGGGATGAATTATGTTGGACCTACACGGATATGAAGCCTCAATTTTGAAGGGAGCGGTGCTGACCATTGAAGTTGCCGTGCTCTCTTTATTACTTGCCATGTTACTTGGCATGCTAGGAGCGCTAGCCAAGCTTGCACCTTACCGTTGGGCAAGAGCCATTGCCACTCTTTATACGACCATCATTCGCGGTATTCCAGACCTTGTGTTGATGATGCTTATTTTCTTTGGCGGTCAAATATTGTTGAATAATAGCCTTTATTCAATCAACGAATGGCTAAACAATTGGTTTATGGCAAGTGACCCGAGCCATGAATGGACCGCTTATCTCCCCGATTATATTGATGTTAGCCCTTTCATTGCTGGAATACTAACCATAGGTTTCATTTTCGGTGCCTATATGGCTGAAACCTTTCGTGGCGCTATTATGGCGGTTGATAAAGGAGAGATGGAAGCGGCGAAAGCGTATGGTATGAGTTCTACCTTAGCATTTAGACGCATTTTGCTTCCTCAAATGGTTCGTCATGCATTGCCAGGGTTTGGTAACAACTGGTTGGTATTGCTCAAAACGACGGCACTTGTTTCCATTATTGGATTAGAAGATATGGTCAGAGTCAGCTCACTCGCGGCGGGTTCGACAAAAATGCCATTCACCTTTTATATGGCTGTCTCAGTGATCTTCCTTTTCTTTACCAGTGTATCAACCGGTTTTCTCAAATTGGTTGAGCGCAAGTTCAGCATTCACACGAGGTAAATATGGATTTTTCCCTTATTGCTCAAAGCCTACCAATTTATTTTAGTGGGCTATGGACAACGGTTTGGCTGGTGGGGTTGTCGTTAATCATCGGTTTGAGCTTTGCCATCCCCTTAGCGATTGCTAGAAATAGCCACAACTATTTGATTCGTACTCCAGCATGGGCTTATACCTACTTTTTTCGTGGTACACCGTTATTGGTCCAGCTTTATCTCATCTACTATGGAATGGATCAATTTTTCCCGGTGAAAGATACCTTGTGGGAAAACGCTTGGTTTTGCGCGTTGGTTGCTTTTGTTCTCAATACGTCCGCCTACACGGCTGAAATTATTCGCGGTGCGATCAATGGGTTGCCTAAAGGCGAAGTTGAAGCGGCGAAGGCATACGGAATGAGTACTTGGAAAACGTATCGACGAATTATTCTACCGAGTGCGTTAAGGCGCGCACTGCCCGCTTATAGTAATGAAGTTATCTTCATGCTCCACGGTTCTGCGGTTGCTGGTATTGTTACCATTATGGATTTAACGGGGGCTGCGCGTTTAGTGAACTCTCGTTATTATGCCCCATTCGAGTCATTTTTAACCGCAGGTTTGTTCTATATGGGCTTGACCTTCATTATTTTGTTCTGCTTCAAACAGGCTGAAAAACGCTTCTTGGCTTATTTGCGTCCATTGAGCTGAAGGGCTGCGAGTAGCAATTTGTTGTACCGAGTTTGTTTCTATAATCAAGGCATAGATTAAAATAAGAAGCGCGCTGAATGCGCGCTTCTTATTGGCACGTTACTTTCTGTTCCTACAAGGAAAAACTGGACCAAATTGGCGCGTGATCAGAAGGTTTTTCTATTCCTCGAAGTTCATAGTCGATGCCGACCTCTTGGCATTTTTTTGCTAGGTTCGGGGTCGCTAAAATGACGTCGATTCGTAGCCCACGGTTATCATCAAAGCCGCGTGAGCGATAATCAAACCACGAAAATTGATCATTTACATCCGGATTTAACTGACGGAATGTGTCAACCAAACCCCAGTCCATTAAAGTTTGTAACCATTCGCGCTCTTCAGGTTGGAAAGAGCATTTTCCCGTTTGCAACCAGCGTTTTCTATTGGCTTCACCAATCCCAATATCCAAGTCGATAGGGCTAATGTTAATGTCTCCCATTACAATTATTTGTTCGTCAGGGGAATGATGTGTCGTTAAGTAACCCATTAGATCTTTATAAAACTGACGCTTATAGGGGTATTTTGTTTCATGGGAAATATTCTCCCCTTGAGGAAAATAGCCGTTGAGTATGGTTGTTTTTTGGCCGTTGTCATCTTCAAAAGTGGCCATAATCATGCGTTTTTGATGATCTTCATTATCGCTAGGAAAGCCTTTCTGTACTGAAATGGGTTCCTTTTTGCACAACATGGCGACGCCATAATGTGCTTTTTGACCATGAAAATAGACGTGGTAGCCCATGGCTTCAACATCCTCAAGAGGAAAAGCGTCATCGTGTACTTTAATTTCTTGAAGTCCAATGACATCAGGTTGATGCTTATCAATAATCGCTTGCAGTTGATGAAGGCGAGCTCTCAAACCGTTGATGTTAAAACTGATGACTTTCATAAGGGATCCTTAAGATGAGTTGTGCGCAAGATGTTACCATTTCAAGGCGCAAGGACAAGATGAAAAGCGAATCAATTGTAATACGTAAATTTTTTGAATAGTCAGAAAGGATATTTTTATTAACATTTATGTAAACTTACGATTGATCTCTCAAGTCAATATGCTCTAATTAAAGTTGTCACCATTTCGTCTGAAAACCCTATTAGCGCAGCATAAGGATGTAGTATGCGAACACTTTCGGTTCAATGGAAAATAACCCTTTTAGCCGGCCTTTGCCTGCTAATTACGTCATTGTCTCTCATTGGTTTCTCTGTTTATAACGCAGTGAATAACCAACAAGCAATAAAACAACAAAGTTCATATTCTGTGATCAATAAATCGCAGCAGTTATTAGAAACTCGGGCGCTGCTCAATGCCGCCGAAGTATCTGAATATCTCAGTGAAGCCATGTATCGGGCTCAAATGCTTGCTGATACGGCCTTGTTTTTCAAATCAAATACCGAAGAAAATTTTGGTGAAAGCGAAGCGTTAAGGACATCTTTAGATGAAATGGTTCGCAAGACGGTAGTCAATTATCCCAATGTTCAGGGGGCTTATCTCGTCTTTAAGCCAAATTTGCTCGATAGCGAGGATGACAACTACCAGAATGCTGACTATGTAGGTTCAAATGAAATAGGTCGATTCGCTGCATACTGGATAACGTCCTCCAATGGTGAAAATGTGGTGGCAAATGTATTAAGCGAAGTGGCATTGAAGGATGAAGGAAACAGTGAGCGTTTCGCCTGCCCGTTGACAACCGCTAGTGCATGTATCTCATCGCCTAAAATCGTGATTCAAGATAATGAAACGTTTCTTACTTCTTCTCTCTCTGTGCCCATTTTGATTGATGGCGTTGCGATTGGTTTTTTTGGCATCGATTTAAAACTTAGCCCACTGGTAGCGATTGCACTGAGTTCAGATCAAAGTCTATTTGGCGGTAGTGGTAAGGTCTTTATTGTCAGCTTAAATAACACGCTTATTGCGACTGATGAGCGTGAATTAACCTTAGGCGCGCCACTGGCTGATTCAGTCTTGACTACAAAGGAGATTGCCAATCTTCTAGCCGAGGGTAAAGTCCATTCTCAATGGAATTCAGATCGGCAGTGGTTGTCTGTCTTTGCTCCCATTCAGGTGGCGAACCAGACTTGGGGCGTGGTTTTTGAAATGCCGACATCGAGTGTGCTAGCTGATGCCAATCAACTGGATCAAATCATTACTCAACAGGTAGAGAATGGCGTTAGAGCGGAGCTATTAGTCGGCGCATTGCTAGTCTTTTTAGGGCTCGCAATCATTGCGTTAGCTGCAACCCAAATTGTGAAACCTATTCGAGCGGTCGTGGAGCGGTTACAAGATATTGCTTCTGGCGAAGGGGATTTAACTCAGCGGCTTGTTATCAGTAGTCATGATGAAATCGGTGATTTGGCACGCGGCTTTAACCAGTTTTTAGACAAATTACAGGCTATCATTCAGCAGATCGTAGAAAGTGCGAACCAAGTAGCTCAAACGACTGAACAGGCACGGCAGTCTGCCGTACAAACACGTAGCCGTAGTGAGTCTCAATTTAAAGAGATGGATATGGTGGCGACTGCCTCTGAAGAAATGACACAAACAGCAAGTCTCGTTGTGCAAAATGCCGAGGCTGCGGTGCAAGCCGCTTCGCAAGCTAATCACTCCGCACTGACTGGGCAGGATGTCATCCGTGCCTCTGAAGCTGAGATGCATAAGCTGGTGGTGCGAATGAGTGATGCGGTGCCGGTTGTTGAAGAGTTGGCTCAAAACAATATCAATATTACCGAAATTTTAACGGTCATTGAGGGAATTTCACAGCAAACCAATTTGCTCGCATTAAATGCGGCTATAGAAGCGGCTCGGGCCGGAGATCAAGGGCGAGGGTTTGCTGTTGTCGCCGATGAGGTACGTAATTTGGCCCAGCGGACTCAGAACTCTGTGGGTGAAATACGCAAAGTGATAGAAAAAGTCCAACAAGGTACTGAGGGCGTAGTTGAGGTGATCCAGCAAGGAAACGCGTTAGCAAATGGAACTGCGATGCAAGTCCAAAAGGCCGTTGCTGAATTAGAAATAGTGTTTGAATCCATCTCAGCAATTAACGATATGAATAGTCAGATTGTGAAAGCGGCCCAAGAACAGCAAGCCGTCTCTGGTGAAGTCAACCTCAACCTATCCAATATTCGTGATCTTAGCGCGCAGATATTGACACTGGTCGGTGAATCAGAATCGGTTGGTGCTCAGATAAGTCAACTCTCGGCTAAGCAGCAACAGTTGGTTGGACAATTTAAAGTCTAACGGCTGGAAAGAGTAAGAAGTAGATGTTTGCTTCTTACTCTCTCGCTGTATCATCCAGTTTACGCAATAAATCCTGCTGTACGATTTTCAGCGCTTCAAGTGCGGTGTGTGGTTCAATCTGATTGGTTTCTAATAAGTAGATGAGATCGACAGCGAGCTTTATCTCTTCAGACGCACCGTCTAGCGGTACAGTAGGATCATTCATTTTATTGGTTTTTCTCCCTGAACGTAATTTGTTTTTCGATCTTAGCCTTAGCTTCTTGGCAACGCTTGAGCCGCTGCTCTACCGTTAATAACGCTTTTTGTGCTTGCTGCTGACTAACAGCAGAAGTTTGCTTAAGTCCGAGTTCTTTTTCTCTCACCATATCCATCAGCCTCCGCTCCCATTCTTGGTGCTGGGCCAGCTCTTGATATAACGCATTGATCGGTTTGCGATAATAGCTGCGATGCTTGGGCTCACTTTTTCTGATCGATACTGTCGATATTTCGCGTTGGATTGCCGCAATTTGTGCAAGCAGTCGATCGGTTAGATATTGAGCTCGTTGACTGGTTAGCCGTTGGCTCTCTTGTTCGCGCACGATGGAATCAAAGGTCGCTTTTGCTTCCATAACACAAGGGATTAATAAGTGCGCTTTACAGTGGAACAGGCGCTCATCAAACAGAGCCTGATGGTGTTCACCACGAGTTCGGTCAACACTGGCGGCTTGTTGCTTCAACTCTTCAATTAAGGACTTCAATTGAGAAAAATGGTTCATAAGCCTGCAAACCACGCATCATAAGTCAGCTTAATTGCAAGCACACTGACCACACTCACAAACACCGGACGAATAAATTTAGCGCCGAAACGAATCGCTGAATGTGCGCCAACAAAAGCTCCAGCCATCAAACAAACTCCCATAGTCAGTCCCAGCACCCAGTCAATATGCCCCAAAATGGCAAAGGTAACCAATGACGTTACATTACTGGTAAAATTCATCGCTTTAGCAAGGCCAGAGGCCAATAAAATGTTGAGTCGGTATAACGCCATCGAACTGACTGTCCAAAATGCGCCAGTCCCCGGCCCTGCCAGCCCGTCATAAAATCCAAGTATCAAGCCTTGCGCATACTGCTTTTTGTGAAGTACAGGGCAGGGAGGCGGGCTGACATTCTGGTGTGCATGTGGTGTTTTATGCCATATCGTATAGATAGCGGCCGCTAGAATAATAAGCGGCAGCACTTTTTGTAGCCAATCGGTGCTGATCGCATCGACAGCAAAAGTACCTATGGTTGCGCCAATCAAGGTGGCAATGAAAGCTCTGACCCAGCAACTTGGTTGAAACAACTTCTTCTGATAGTAGGTTAATGCGGCAGTTGATGAGGCAAATGTTGCCGCTAGCTTATTCGTTCCTAGTGCGATGTGCGGCGGAAGACCGATTGATAATAACGCGGGTACAGTAAGCATGCCACCGCCGCCAGCGACTGCATCGATAAAGCCAGCAATAAAAGCAACAAGCGCCAACACAATCAAAGTGGTTGGCTCAACAAATTCCATGAATAAAATCGGCCCTGAGTAATGAGATGAAAGGGCGTAGTGTTAAGCCCTAGCTAATATTCTATCGTTCTTTTAAATGGAGGAAGCGAGTCCAATAATGATTTTCCGTAGCGTTTTGAAACGATTCTGCGATCGAGTATCACGACTCTACCAGAATCACGCTCTTTGCGCAGCAATCTCCCGACGGCTTGGATCAGCTTTTTGCTGGCTTCAGGAACGGTTATCTGAATAAAAGAGTTTCCACCTCGTTTCTCTATGTATTCGGCGTGAGCTTGCTCAACTGGAGAGGTTGGTACGGCAAACGGAATTTTTGTGATCACCAGATTCTCCAAAAGTTCTCCTGGTAAGTCTAGCCCTTCCGAAAAGCTACTGGTACCAAACATCACGCTCGTTTTGCCGCACTGTACTAGCATTTTATGTTTATTTAGGATTTCTGTGCGTGATATTTCACCTTGGACTTGCAGTGCCCAGCCTCTTTTAACAAAATCTGTCGATATTTTTTCAGCCACTTCACGCATTTGCCAGTAAGAAGCAAATAGCACTAAATTGGCTTTGTTTGGCTGAATAAACTCAGCGAGCCGCTCCACCAGATAATCTGTGTACTCTTTTGCTTGTGGTTCAAAACGCATTGTTGGAATGAGTAACTCGGCCTGATTTTGATAATCAAACGGTGAAGCGAGCGCTAGAAAGCGTGTGCCATCTTCTACTTTTTCACTGATCCCCGCTTGCGAGCAAAAGTAGCTGAACGAATTAAGAGCCCGCATCGTCGCGGAGACTAAGATTGCGCCGATGCAGCGGCTCCAGATCTGTTGATCAAGTTGCCAACCAATCTCTAGCGGTGAAACGTTAACAATGAAATCACCTTCACGCTCAGGGTGAATTTCAAGCCAACGTGCTAAAGGGGCCCCTTTTTCTCGCTTGGGTTCCGCCATCAGTAGCCATACTTGGGCAAGGTTCTCTAAGCGCTGAATATAAAAGCCTAATTCAGTCAGTGCCGGTTCTGCCAACCGAGCGGCGAGTTCGCCTTCTTTAACTCGTTCAGCAATCAAGTCCGCAATTTTAGCAACGGATTGATTGGCTTTTTGAGAGAGCCGCTTCAGGGTTTTAGACTCTTCTTCAAGCCATTGTGGCAGTTCTCCATGCTCAAAACGGTATCGCTTTTCTTCAAATTGTTCGGGTACAAACTGCTTTGTCAGTTGGCTCAAGCTTGGGATAAGTTGTTGCAGTGTCTCTTGCAGTTCGTTACGAAAACGTGCCACTCGTTTTTCTTCGGCTAAGCTTGAAAACTTGGTTACGGATTGATTGAGTTTTTCTAACCAACTTGCTGCGCCTTTCAAGCTTGCGGACGCTGAAGCGTGATCTCGTGCTACATGAGGTAAGTGGTGTGCTTCATCAAAAATGTAAATGGTGTTTTCGGGCTCAGGCAGAATGACACCACCGCCAAGGTCAGCATCCGCCATGACCAAGCTATGGTTGGCAATAATGACATCGGCTTTATCCAGTTCTGAACGCGCCTTTTGAAAAGGACAATCTCTGTGGCCAGCAAAGCTACCATTACAACTATGCTTATCACTAACAATCAGTTGCCATAACTCATCTTTAATCGCTTTTGGCCACGAGTCGCGATCACCGTTCCATTTTCCTTGAGCCAGTTTTTCATACATGGTGGTGAATAATTCGACGTCTTTTTTTTGTGGCTTTGATTCGAACAGAGCAATTTGTGATCCATCTACCCCACACGCAGCCGCGAGTTTTTCGGTGCAACAGTATCGTTGACGTCCTTTGGCAAGGATAAAAGAGAATTGACGATCAGTGATGCGTCTAAATAAAGGCAAATCTTTGCTGATCAGCTGTTCTTGAAGTGCCACTGTGGCTGTCGAAACAACAACCTTTCTATTATGCAACACTGCAACAGGAACCGCTGCCATTAAATAGGAGAGTGATTTCCCTATTCCTGTACCCGCTTCAGCAATCAAGATTCGGTTGGACTTGTGATATGAACCACACAATGTTTTTGCAATCTCAGCAACAAGATAATTTTGTCCTCGACGAGGAATGAAGTTTTCGAGCTGAAATTGCAGGTTTTGATAACTATCCCGAATGGATTTTTGGATTTTTGTTGTAAGCATACACAGACCTAAATAGCAGAGTGCCGAGTCTAGCACAGTTCACTAAAGGATACGCAGTTCACGAAATCGTATGCTTTTAGATCAAATCTAGATCTTGTTCACAAAAAAAAACTGAACCTTCAGGAACTTATGTTTAATTCTCATTGTGAAAAATATAAAACTATCCATTCGGTTAAATGATGACATCAACATCCATTTAATCTTGCCAAAATAAATTTTATTGGTGTTTAATTCTGATGTTTCATGATTGTTAGTTTTTAGATTGTGTGATGTTTTTGCTTGGAAGTCGCC